>NZ_JBSWYG010000008.1:0-226299 GCF_056160985.1 Roseibium sp. AWQ4_290 | reverse complement strand
GGCCGGTTTCTCCGGATCGCGCCGGTCCTGCTGTATCCAACGGTTCAAGGTCGAGAAACCAACACCAAGATCTCTGGCGATCTGCTTACGCGACAAGCCGCTGGTCAGCGCTATCCGGACTGCTTCTGCGCGAAACTCCGCGCCGTGACGTGATGCCATGAACATTCTCCTTTGTGGCAAAATACCAAGTCAAAGGAGCGGTACAAATCCGGGACAGGTCCAGCCCTATGAATTCGCGTTGAAAATGACATTGCAAACACGGGCCGCATGAGGTCAAAAATCAACCCAAGGACTCCGCCCCAAACCGGATGACGATCGGGTCTCAGGTCATCACAACCATAAAAGCCGGTAACCATCAGCTCGAAGACCGAGTTGTCAGATCAAGTCTCAACTTCTACAGCTCATGTTTGCCGACGGGCGAAACAACTCTAAAATTTCGGGTGTTGTGCTTTTCAATCGTTTGTACCTGGGTCAGGTGACGATATGCTTTCGATCAGCTCCAATCCGGTTTGAACATTCCAACGAGCGAAACCACATCTCAAGATTGAGCGCATCCCAAGCCACTTCGCGTTCGCGTTTACTCAAACTCTCAGGCTTATTGGCTCTTTGCAGAAAGTCACCCCGAATAATTTTCTTGTCCTCAAGATAGCCTCCGTCGAAAATCTCTTTGTGCGAATTGATCAGTGAATTGTACCAGACATGTACTGGCGGTTCGAAGCCCCGTTTCGGTCTGTTTATGATCTCATCACCGAGCAAATCGCGTACGCTCTCTTTTAGGTGATGCTTTGGTGGCAAATGGTCGTCACGAGCAGATTTTCTGAGACCGACAATCGTCTCAACCAACTTATAATCAACAAAAGGCAAGCGCATTTCGATCGAACTTGCCATTGATATGCGATCTCCTTGGGCAATTCCATTTTCTAAAAGATAATAATCCGTAATGAGTCTAGTAACGTCTATATCCGTTCGTTTTGTTGCCTCACCATACTCGGCGATGGGACTAGTTGCTGGCCAGCCCGACTGTTCAATAAATTCTGACCTGAAGATCACCGGATAACTCTGGTCAACGAATTGCGTGGGGGCCGTCTGTTCAAACATGTGGATGCGTCTGTCGCTTGAAAAGTTCCTTTTGAGAAAACCCATCATTTCGGACACAATTCGCTTTCTTGTCTCGCGGAATCCAGTTCCATTGCCTTTTTTGTACCACCTACCCTCATTGACTAGGACAGCATCCTTTGTCCACCCATAGCCCCAGCACAATTCGTCGAGCCCGTGCCCTTGGAAAATGACCTTGACTCCCAGTTCGTGAGCTTTTCGCATGATAGCCAAATAGCTGAAACCGGAGATGTCTGAAATCGGATCGTTACGACTGAAAATGAGGTCTTCGAAAGTTTCGACGACATAGTCATTGGTAATTTCAATCTCGTGAAACGGTTGTGACAGCCGATCCGCCAATTGCTTAGCCTGTGCGCGTTCGTCAACCTCCGGGGCACCTGGGTATCCGACGGAAAAAATTTGGAAGGGCTTTGGACTATACTCGCTCAACATGCATGCGAGGATCGAGGAGTCTATTCCTCCGCTCAAACTCAATCCCATCGGAACGTCGGAGACGATACAGGTTCTTATGGCATCTTCGAGCGAATGCCTAATAGCCTCTACCTGGCTCCCAGCATTGGGTTTTGCCTGCCAGGCGCTCCAGTATTGCTTGATTTCGTAAGTATAGGAGATGACGTCCAATTCAAGGTAGGAGCCGGCTGGCAATTTTTGAATTTGCTCAAACGGTGTGAAGGGTTCAGGCACGTACTTGTATCTAAAGTACCGGGCAATCTGTTTGTGACTTACTGTTGTATCTACGAGGCGTGAAGATGCTATTGATCGAAGTTCCGAAGAAAATATAAAGTTGTCTCGCGAGTGATAGAAGTAAAGCGGTTTTTCGCCCATTCTGTCGCGCGCCAAAATCAATTTCTGGCGTTTTGCATCCCAAATTGCAAACGCGAACATACCACGCAGTTTTTCCAGACAATTGATGCCATGTTCGAGATACAATGGCACTATGACTTCGCAATCAGAATTGCGCGAAGTAAAGCTGTATCCGTTTTTTTTATAGTGTTTGCGAATATCACTGAAATTGTAAATTTCTCCGTTAGCAATTAAACAGAGAGATTTGTCCGGATCGAAAAACGGCTGGTTGGCGGTATCAATGTCGATTATACTCAGGCGATTGTGCGACAAACCTACCGGACCATTGCAAAAGTGAGAGCTTGCGTCCGGCCCCCGATGCGCCAGGCTATTTTGGAGTTGCAGCAAGTCATCGAGATCTGTCGGCCGGTTTCTGCTAATAATACCTGAAATTCCGCACATTGGCCTTACCACTTATTTTTCTGCGTCTTCTAGACAGAGAACCGTTCTCTTGGGTTTTTCGAGAAACTATTACGACAAGAAGCAATCTATACTAGGACTTCTCGCACAGAAACCTGCCGTACTTTGATATGTTATAATTTGATGAGGTCAATACTGGGCATAATCGCACGGCTGTTGTTCTCCGATAGAAATTTCTCAATACGTGTCCTGACTGCACAACTCAGCCTTGGAAGGGTTTCTTTTTCGGAATACCCGGACCTTTGGCAACACCGTCATCAGGGCCCGCGAGCGGGTCTTCGTCCTCCGGAACGACACCTGTGATTGGCGGGCCGGAATAATCCTCCGGTGGCGGAACCTTGGAAGCCAGCTTGCAGCCGGTCAGCCAGATATCATAAACGGGATGCTCGACAGCATGCAGGCCGGGACTGCCGGCATACATCCAACCGGAAAAAATCCGTCTGACTTCGTTGTTCAAGGTAATTTCATCCACCTGGACAAAGCCTGTTGTCAGCGGCGATTCCGTCTGAGGCCGTGTGTGGCAAACCCTCGGGGTCACTTGCAACGCGCCAAACTGAACGGTTTCTCCGATATAAACATCAAACGAAATGATCCGGCCAGTGATCTTGTCGAGACCCGAAAAGACGGCCACCGGATTGTCGATCTTTTCCGCCCTGACCGCATCCGGCTGGGCAGCAACGGAGACCAGAACCGCACACGCTGAAAACGCCGCGCTCTTGAGGATCCGCCTTGCTGTCTGCTTTGTCTTCAACACGTGTGCCATTGGAGTTGTGAGTCGCTGATGCTTAAAGTAGTGGCTTTCGTTCGTGTGGCGCTAGCACCGAATTGCGGCCCGGAAAAGACAGGGTGCTTCTCAGGGCAGGCCTCCTGATCAGCCGATTTCCGCTAACCGGTTCAAGGCCACCTGAACCTTGTCCAGCTTTTCCTTGGCCTCGGCCACCTTCTCCCGCTCGCCAGCGACCACGTCATCGGGCGCCTTCTCGACAAATTTCGGGTTGGCGAGTTTCTTCTCGACCTTGGAGATCTCGCCCTCCAGTTTGCCTGCCTCTTTTTCCAGGCGGGCCTTTTCAGCAGCCAGATCGATGATCCCGGCCAGCGGCATGCACACCGTTGCCTCTCCAACAATGATCTGGGCCGCGCCAGCGGGGGCAACTTCAGCCAGAGCAATGCTCTCTGCCCGCCCGAGACGGAAAAGTGCCGCTTCATGGGTCTTGAAACGCTCCCGGGTCGCTGCAGAGGCGCCGGTGACCACCAGAGCCACCTTGGCCCCGGCCGGAACGTTCATTTCCGCCCGAACCGAGCGGATCTCCGAAATCACGGACACCAGCCAGTTGATTTCCTCTGCGACCTGTTCGTCGGCCAGTTGAACCTTTGGCCAGTCGCTCAGCATCAAGAGCGTGCCGGCCTGTGCCCCTTCATGCCCCAAACGCTCCCACAATTCCTCGGTCAGGAACGGCATGAACGGGTGCAGAACCTTGAGGATCTCGTCAATCGCCCAGGCCGTGGTTGCCCGGGTTTCCGCCTTGGCGGCCTCATCGTCCCCGTTGAAGATGGGTTTTGCCAGTTCCAGGAACCAGTCGCAGAAGGTGTTCCAGGTAAAGCGGTAAACCGCTCCGGCCGCATCGTTGAACCGGTACTCCTCAAGAGCCGCCGTCACATCGGAAATGCATCGGCCCATTTCCGTTGCAATCCAGCGGTTCAGGCTTTGCTGAGCGGTGGCCGGATCAAAGCCCGCCACCCGTGCGCAACCGTTCATTTCCGCAAAACGTGCCGCATTCCAGAGCTTTGTGGCAAAGCGCTGGCCGCCTTCGGCGGCCTGATCCGACATGCGCAGCATTCTGCGCGCCTGAACTTCCTGGCTGGCCAGGGCAAAGCGGGTTGCATCAGCTCCAAACCGGTCAATCAGATCCAGCGGATCAATGACATTCCCGGTCGACTTGGACATTTTCTTGCCCTTGCCATCGACCACAATCGAATTGAAATAGACCGTGTGGAACGGCACTTCGTCCATGAAGTGAAGCCCCTGCATCATCATCCGGGCCACCCAGAAGAAGATGATGTCGAGGCCGGTGATCAGAACGTCGGTCTTGTAATAGCGTTCAAGTTCCGGGGTCTTGTTCGGCCACCCAAGCGTGGAAAACGGCCAGAGCGCGGACGAAAACCAGGTGTCGAGCACGTCTTCATCCCGCGTCAGGGCCTTGCCCCCAGCCATCTCAACGGCTTCTTCTTCGGAATGGGCGCAGTATTCGGTTCCGTCTTCATCATACCAGACCGGTATCTGGTGCCCCCACCAGAGCTGGCGGGAGATACACCAGGGCTGAATGTCGTCCAGCCAGTTGTAGTAGATCTTGTCCGCATTGCCCGGAATCAGCTTTGTGGTGCCATTCCTGACTGCCTCCAACGCCGGGGCAGCCAATGTCTTTGCATCGACAAACCACTGATCCGTCAGCATCGGTTCGATGACCACTTTGGAGCGGTCCCCAAACGGCTGCATGATCTTTTTGGCTTCGATCATTGGCAGCTGGACAGGCGCTTCCGCCCCCTCATCAAGCGGACGCAAAACCGCCCGGCCTTGAGGATGCCAGTCCGGGGCCTGGCCCTTCATCCAGGCCACCTCCGGATGGTCGGCCGGAACCATGACCGCCAGACCTTCGGCCGTGATTTGTTCAATGACTTTCTTGCGGGCCTCATAACGGTCGAGACCGCGCAGCTCGTCCGGAACGATGTTGATGAGATCGACTTCGTTGACGGTCATTTGCGCGCCGTCAATGATCGCCTGCGCCTTGGCCGCTTCTTCCGCGTAGGGCGCGCCGTCGGCCCGCATGGCGCCGGTCGTGTCCATCAGCCGGTACATGGGAATCTTGTTGCGCTGCGCAACGCCATAGTCGTTGAAGTCATGCGCACCGGTTATCTTCACCGCACCGGAGCCGAAATCCGGGTCCGGATAATCATCCGTGATGATCGGGATCAGGCGGCGGTGTTCCTTGGGTCCAACCGGAATTTCACAGAGTTTTCCGACAATCGGCGCATAACGCTCATCGGACGGATGAACGGCAACAGCGCCGTCCCCAAGCATGGTTTCCGGTCGGGTCGTGGCAATCGAGATATAGTCGCGGGTCTCGCGCAGCGTGACGTTACCGTCCTCATCCTTCTCGACATACTCATAGGTTTCACCGCCGGCCAGCGGGTATTTGAAATGCCACATATGGCCGTCGGTCTCGACATTCTCGACCTCAAGATCAGAGATCGCAGTCTCGAACTTCGGGTCCCAGTTCACCAGCCGTTTGGACTTGTAGATCAGGCCTTCCCTGTAAAGGGAGACAAACACCTTCAGAACCGCATCCGACAGGTTCGGCGACATGGTGAATTCTGTCCGGCTCCAATCGCAGGACGCACCGAGACGCTTGAGCTGCCCGAGGATCGTGCCTTCAGACTTGCGCTTCTGCTCCCAGACCCGCTCGACAAAGGCCTCGCGGCCCATTTCACGGCGGCCAGGCTGCTGTCTCTCCATCAATTCCCGTTCCACGACCATCTGCGTCGCGATGCCCGCATGGTCCGTGCCCGGCTGCCAGAGAACATCAAAGCCTTGCATCCGCTTCCAGCGGATCAAAATGTCCTGAAGCGTGTTGTTGAGCGCGTGGCCCATATGCAGGGACCCGGTCACATTGGGCGGCGGAATTACGATGGAAAAGGCCGGGGCGCCATCCTTGGCACCTGCCCCGGCCTTGAAGGCCTCAGCCTTTTCCCAGGTTTCGTAAATCCGCGGCTCAACGCTGGCCGCATCGTAGGTCTTATCCAGCATCAGGGTCACTCAATGGGAGAGTTTGATCAAAATCGTGAGCCCCCGTGTAAATCGGAAGCGCAGGTGCAAGTCAACCTGTTAAACCGCACTGTTCCGCCCGCCACACGGCCATGCCCTGCGAAATGCCCGGCAATACGCCCGGCCTCTTGGGATGAGGACATTTTGCTGGCATAAGGACTTGATGATTGTTTCGCTCCGCCCACACCATCTCCTGTGCATGCTCACCTATCTTGGCAAAGGCTATACGCCGGATTTTGTGCGAACCTATGATCGGGTGATGGCCCGGCTGAATGCCGGGGCGAGCGTCGAGATTGTCTCAGGACCTGACGACATATGCCAGGGCTGGCTGTTGGATGACGGCTGCCACTGCCACAATGACAGCGTTTTGAACCGGGACGCTGCCGCAGCCCGGGACATCGGCAGGCTTTTGCAAACCGATATAGCCCCCGGCCAGCCCCTGCGTCTTGGGCCGGAGCATATTGCCACATTAAGAGGTGCTTTCGCCAAGGGGCAGATCCGAACAGCCTGTAGAGGCTGTGAATGGCAAGCCATGTGCTCTGCCATTGCAACCCGGGGCTTCAAAGGCTGTCACCTGTCCCCAGGCGCCTGAACCGCCGCACCGGATACGCCGTGGGGGCTAAGTCAGCGCCGGCGGGTGACCCTTTGAATTTCCTTTTGAACCATTTGCTCCACCATTCCGGGCAAATTCTGGTCCAGCCATGCTTTCAGCATGGGACGGAGCATTTCCTTGACCAATTCTTCCACCGTCTGGGCCTGGGTGCCGACAAACATATTGGCCAGATTGTCGAAAGCCGCATGGACGGCTTCGCCGGTGTTGTTGGAGGTCAACGGGTCATCGTCGGCAACATTTGGAAGGTCGTCGGGAACCGGCAAAGTATCCAGGGTCGAGGCCGGAAATGGTTCGGGCGCCGCTTTCGGCATCATCTCCGGGCTGTCGTCTTCGGCGAAGGACAAGTCGCCAGCCGGACTGTCGAAATCCTCCGCGAGGCCTTCAACCATTTCCATATCGTCTTCGGGAACGGCGAGCTCTTCCGTCAGTTCCAGAATATCGTCTTCTGGCTCCTCGGCGACGACTTCATCTTCTGCAGCATCAGCCTCCATGGCAGCTGCCATTTCATCGACCTCTTCGGCAGGAGCTGCATCGTCTCCTCCGCTGTCCTCCATGTCGAACAGCTTGTCGAGGTCGTCCTGGGACATTTCAGAGGCGTCGCCCATATCATCAACCGATTCTTCTACTGGAGTTTCAGCTTCACCCGTTTCGGCCTCGGCACCCTGGGCGTCTTCGTCGGATATGATCCGGCGTATCGATGCGAGGATCTCCTCCATCGACGGCTCTTCAGCCTTTTTCGCCTCTGCCATGACTTCCCCCGTAACTGTGGGCCACGCTGCGAACCGCCCAGCCCTTTCCGGGTGATTCGTTAACGGAAATTATGCGGATCAACACCATAGCAGCAAAGCGACCGGGCCCCGTGCCATGGTCTTATCCCCTCTTAAGTCCCGAATGAGACCATTCATGTGGACCCGGACACGGCCCATATCCTGATCCTGGACCAGCGTGACGGCTCTGAACCGGGTCCAGACCAGCAGGCACATTTCCGAATAAAGCCAAAAAAAACCGGCCGAAACAACCGTTTCAGCCGGTTTCTTTTCCTGGATCATCCAGATCGCTCTAGCGTCCGTCTGGCGTTGTCCAGCCGTACCACTTGTTGCGGACAGCGTTGTAGTGCTGCTTCGGATCGTAGTGGCGCACTTTCAGGCCGATATTGCTTGCATCCAGCCGCCCCACAGCAGAAACGAGCTGATACCCGCTCACGATCCGGTTGCGCTGAGCCGTCACAAGGCTTGATTGCTGGCTGACCAGTTCCCGCTGCGCGTCCAGAACATCCAATGTGGTGCGCTGACCAACGCGCTGCTCTTCAATCACACCTTCCAGGGCAAGTTTTTGAGCTTCCACAGCGGCCTGAGCCGCGACGATTGACGCTTCTGCAGCCTGAAAATTGCCCCAGGCTGAAATCACGTTGGCGCGAACCTGATCCCGCGTCACATCCAGCTGAAGACGGGTCTGGCCAAGCGACTCCTTGGCCGCACGGATGCTGGATGAGACGCTGCCAGCCTGATAGATCGGAATGCTGACCGTACCGGAAACAGAAGCGGCATCTGTCGCAAATGAATCGCTCGACCAGCTGCGAGACACGCTTCCGGACAAGGAGACCGTCGGCAGCAGCTGTCCTTCGACCGCCTTCACATTAAATATCGCGGAATCGACCAGATGCTGCGCCTGCAAAATGAGCGGCTGACTGCTCTCACTTGTCTTTAGCGCATCATCCAGAGAGGTCGGTACGTATTTGCTAATCCTTGTGTCAGCGGACAGGTTGCGGGCCTCGATGCCGATCTGCTGCCGGTAAACGGCGCGGCTGGCATTCAGGTTGGCCAAGGCGGAGTTCAGGCTCGCCTGGGCTTCGGCAGCACGGGCTTCCGCCTGGCTGACATCGGTCCGGGTGCCCTCGCCTACATCAAACCGGTCCCGCGCTGCCCTGACCTGCTCCTGAAGGAATTCAAGATCGCTGCGCTGCAATGACACGAGCGCGGTATCACGAATCACATCCACATACGCAGTCGCCGCAGAAAGAAGCGTGTCCTGCTCGGTGGACGAAACGCTTTCGCGCTGCGCGCGCACAATCGCCTCGGCCTGACGGACGGAATTGATCGTTTGAAAGCCCTTGAACAAGGTCTGGCTGATCGACAAGGAGATCGAAGCGTTGTTGCGGACAGACCCGGTGCTGCCCGTTTCGGAAAAATTCCGCCCCGCATTCGCGCTTGCGGAGACCGACGGACGCCAGCCCGACAAAGCCTGCGGCACACCTTCATCGGTGCTGCGCAACCCCGCCCTGGCGGCATTGAGGCTCGGGTTGTTTTCATAAGCGAGAGCAAGCGCTTGCCAAATCGTTTCAGCGTTCGCTGGTGAAACCGCAGCACCAGCCAACGCAGCGGCTGTTACACCCGCCATCAGCGCGAGCCTGACAGACACCGCCTTTTTTGTTGAACGACAAAACACTCAACGCTCCTTCCGGATCACAACACATCAGTGTGTTGAGTAAACTGAAGGATTTTATACTTCAACCGTTTACGGTCCATAAAATCGGAATTTCTACGAGTGCGGCTTTCGGGCAACAAGCCAGAAGAATCATTAAAATATTGCTCAATTTAAGGAAATCCGCCGCCCCCGGCAAAATTTCAGCCTCTTGCGTCTGCCTGTGTCTTAAAAGACAAACTCTTCAGCCTTGGAAAACCCGGGCAGCACACCGACAGAAGCGTTGAAGCCGAATCGGGCACTGACCGCATCTCCAGATTTCTGATACAGGCGGGCTTCCCCAGCGCCTCCAAGCCCTTCCACGACGGCAAGGCAGCCTTCCGGCTTCAACTGCTCCGTCAACGCGTTGGGCAGAACTTCCACGGCACCATCAACAAAGATCGCATCATATGGCCCTTCCGACGGATATCCCTCCGCCAGCGGGCCTTCTACGACAACGGCATTTTCAATGCCCAGATCGACAAGAAGGTCAGAGGCCGTTTTTGCAAGATCCGCGTCTTCCTCAAGGGCCACAACCGAGGCGGCCAGCTTGGACAGAACAGCCGCGCTGTAGCCGGTTGCGGTGCCCACAATCAGGACCACCTGGTCTGCGCGAATATTGGCCAGTTGCACCAGTTTTCCGAAAATATGCGGCTTCATCAGAACGCGGCCACTGTCGCCGGACCCGACTGGCAGGTCTTCATCAATATAGGCGATCGCTTTTTTCGAGGCAGGCACGAACCGCTCACGCGGAATGGCTTCCATGGCATCCAGAATCCGGTGATCGGTCACGTCATTTGTGCGCAACTGGTTGTCCACCATCTTGCGCCGGGACTGAACAAAGTCCGTCATTTCGGCCCTCACCTGGTTCTGCCGGTTTCCCAGCGCCTCGTGCCGTTGATCCTTACCGCTGCGGACGCGGCCTGACAAGCCTTCCGACCTCCGACGCCTCGTTCTCTGTGGCACATCGCCGCCGTTCTTGTGCCCCTTGGCCTTTCGGTCCCACTATGAGATCCGGTGGAAATATCAAAGCACGCAATTTCAGCACTTGACCGGAGCGCCCAACTGATTGATAAGGCGCGGCACACCACGCGGCGGCCCTGTGGCGGAGTGGTGACGCAGCGGATTGCAAATCCGTGTACACCGGTTCGATTCCGGTCGGGGCCTCCACCTTTTCCTGTAAAATTTGTTTCACTCCCTCTTTCCGGGGACTGCCGGTGGCGTTCCATGGGCGTTTGCGTGAAATGTCTCTCGGTCACCCGTCACAACAAAGGCGAATTCGTCGATCTCCGAAATCACTGCGTCAGCAGAACGGGACAGGCCTGACTTTGGCCGCATGGCCCGTTGCGCGGCCACCAGTTCCCGGCGCGCCTCGGCCAGAACGGTCAACAAGCGCACCCGGTCAAATGACTTCGGCACCGGGCTCCGCCGTTCGGTGGACATGGAGCTTCCTTTCAATTTGTTCTTTCTTTGTTCTTATTTCCTGAATACAGATCCCGTCAATTTGCATTTCTGACAAGGGGCGGGTGTTTCCGGCACTGACCAAACGCTCCAAATCGGCTAAGTCATTGGCAACGCGCCTGCCCCTCTCACGCAAGACAGGGCGGACACAGCAAGACAGGAAGGACTTGATTTTGGAACATGGCGGCGATCTGTCTCAGGCGGCAGAGCGGTTCGGAGGCGCGGCCAGTGACTGGCTGGATCTATCGACCGGCATCAATCCGCACAGTTACCCCCTGCCAGACCTCTCCCCTGAAGCCTGGACCGGGCTCCCCAGACGCGCGGCAACGGAACAACTGACAGCCGCCGCGCGCAAGGCCTATCGGGTGCGCGGCCATCTGGGGCTTGCGGCCACGCCCGGCACCCAGATCCTTCTCTCCCTGCTGCCCTCCCTTCTCCCGGACGGGCCTGTTGCCCTGGCCGCCCCCACCTATTCCAGCCACAAGGTTGTCTGGCAGCGGGAAGGACGGTGCCCTGTTGAACTGTCCAGCGTCTATGCCCTGCCCTCTGATGCGAAGATCGTGCTGCTGGTCAATCCGAACAATCCGGACGGCCGTCTGGTGGACGTGAAAAGTCTGCTTGACATCGCCCGGACCCTGACGGCCCGGGGCGGGTTTCTGGTGCTTGATGAAGCCTTCGCCGATGCGGTGCCCGGTGCCAGCGTGCTGCCCCATCTGGGCGAAGAAAATGTGGCCGTGCTGCGCTCTTTCGGGAAGTTCTTTGGTCTGGCCGGGCTCAGGCTTGGCTTTCTGGCAGGACCGCATTCACTGATCAACGCACTGAACGCGCGTCTGGAAAGCTGGAGCGTCAGCGGCCCGGCCCTGGAAATCGGCGTCAAAGCCCTGCGCGACCTGGACTGGCAGGAAGCCACCTTGCGGCGTCTGGCGGATGACATGGCGGATCTGACCCTCGCCCTGTCCGAGCAGCATTTGAGCGTCTTCGGTGGCACTCCGCTTTATGCACTCGCCGGACACCGGCAGGCCGCAGCCTTGCATGCAGCCCTGGCCCGACGGCATATCTGGACACGCATTTTCGATTATGCCCCAACCTGGATCCGCTTCGGCCTGCCGGGCAGCGCAGAAAATCTTGCACGGCTCAAGACTGCCCTTGCAGAGGCCCAACAGGAGATCTAACGAGAGCTCATGTTGATGGATTGTTCCGCGCTCTGGCTGCTTCTGGCGGCGCTTTGCCTGGACGCTCTTTTGGGCGATCCGGACTGGCTGTGGCGCCGCCTGCCCCATCCAGTTGTCTGGATCGGCAAAGGCATTTCCGTGTTGGACACAGCCCTCAACCGTCCGGAGTTCAGCGCCCAACAACGCCGGTTGGGCGGATCTGTCACGCTGATTGGACTGGTGGCCGGGGCCTTTGTCCTGGGCTGGGCCATTCAAACGGCCGCGCGCGACATCCCCTTTGGAGATGGTCTGATCATTCTCATCGCCGCAGTGTTTCTGGCCCAGAACAGCCTTTATCAGCATGTGGCCGCCGTCCGCGACGGGCTCCAGCAAAGCGGCCTTTCCGGCGGCCGCAAGGCGGTCGCCATGATTGTCGGACGTGATCCGGACGCCCTTGATGAAGCCGGCGTTTCCCGTGCCGCAATTGAATCCTGCGCCGAGAATTTTTCCGACGGGGTCGTGGCCCCGGCTCTTTGGTTCGCCATACTCGGGCTACCTGGGCTGCTGGCCTACAAGGCGGTCAACACGGCCGACAGCATGATCGGCCACAAAAATAAGACCTATCTCGACTTCGGCTGGGCCTGCGCCCGGTTCGATGACCTGATCAATCTGCCCGCCTCCCGGCTTTCCGGGCTGTTTATCGCCCTTGCGGCACCGCTTGCCGGAGGCACCTTTCAAAAGAGCCTGCGCTCTGTCTTTGAGGACGCGCCCAAGCACCGCTCCCCCAATGCGGGCTGGCCGGAGGCGGCCATGGCGGGCGCGCTTGATGTCGCGCTTGCCGGGCCGAGGATCTATCCGGGCTACCGGGTGGAGGACCCTTATCTCAACGGCACCGGCCGCCGGAATACGGATGCAGAAGATATTGACCGGTCCTTGCGGATTTTGATTGCCGCTTGTGGCTGTCAGGCCTTGCTGGTTGCGCTTCTGGCGCTGGTCGTGAGTTTCCCCGCAGCCTGACAAGAGCCGGAGGGCACCAGATCAGCGTGCCCGCGCCACCTTGAGCACCTCCTCGGTGTGCATAGAGAGCCGCAAATGCTCTGCCAGCTCATCCAGAACCTCATCAATGCGCTGGTCGTAGGCGATGTCCGAGGCGGCCCCGAAACGATGCAGCCAGGCGGACCGGAACGCATCCTGGGTAAAAAGGCCGTGCACATAGGTGCCGTGAACCTGTCCATCCGGAGACTTGGCCCCATCGGGACGCCCGCCGTCCAGATGAACCGTGGGCCGAGCGCAGTCAGGTCCTGACGTCCTTCCGATGTGAATTTCATAACCGGATATCTCCGCGCCGGTGTCCACATGAACGCCCCTAGCCGGGTCGGTGGACTTGTGCGGAGTGAGTTCGGTGGCCACGTCCAGAAAGCCAAGCCCTTCCACCGTTCCCGGGGGCCCTTCGATACCTTGCGGATCAGAGATGGTTTTGCCCAGCATCTGATAGCCACCGCAGATCCCTAAAATATGCCCGCCCCGGCGGTGATGGGCGGCAAGGTCGATGTCCCAGCCCTGTTTGCGGAAAAAGGCCAGGTCGCCAATGGTGGATTTGGACCCCGGCAAGAGCACGAGATCCACATCCCCCGGAAGTGCCTTGCCAGGCGGAACAAGCTCAAGCGTGACGCCCGGCTCCAGCCGCAAGGGATCGAGATCATCAAAATTGGCGATCCGGGAGATCACAGGCACCGCGATTTTGAGATCTCCCTGGCCGAAGCCGCTTTCCAGGCCAAGCGCATCTTCAGCCGGAAGCTTTCCTGCGTCCTGAAACCAGGGCACAACGCCCAGCCCGTGCCAGCCGGTCCGTGCTTCAATCTCACGCAAGCCATCGTCAAAAAGGCTCGGATCGCCCCGAAACCGGTTGATGAAAAAGCCCTGGACGCGCCTTTGCTCCTCCGCGGTCAGCACCTGACAGGTGCCAACCACGGAGGCGATCACCCCGCCCCGGTCAATATCCGCGCACAGGAGCACCGGCAGATCCGCCGCCTCTGCAAAGCCCATATTGGCGATATCCCCGGCGCGCAGATTAATTTCTGCCGGGCTGCCCGCCCCTTCCACGATCACGAGATCCGCATGCGCGGCCGTCTTTGCAAAACTTTCCAGAACCTTTGGCAGAAGCGCTGCTTTGTGCTGGCCATAGTCACGCGCACGCATGGTGCCAAAGCGCTTGCCCTGAACAATCACCTGCGCGCCGGTCTCGGTCTCCGGTTTTAGAAGAACCGGGTTCATGTGCACGGACAAGGGCACTCGGCAGGCCATGGCCTGAAGCGCCTGGGCGCGGCCAATTTCGCCGCCATCTGCAGTCACCGCCGCATTGTTGGACATGTTTTGGGGCTTGAACGGACGGACCGAGAGGCCTTGATTGGCATAGAGTCGGCAGAGACCGGCAACGATCAGGCTCTTGCCCACGTTGGACCCGGTGCCCTGGACCATGACCGCCGGGGGTCCTGGCTTTGGTGGTGTGACCGTCATGCGCCCGGTTCTTGGTCAACAGGCGCGGCCCCATAGGGCCGGAATTCGGCCGGCACCGGCAGATTGGCGAGCTTCAGTTCCAGCAACAGACGGATGGATGGGCGCACGCCAAACAGCACAGACCCGATAAGGAACAGCCACGTTCCGGCATAGGTCAGACCGGGATAGAAAAAGAAGACGCTGCCAACCACAAAGGTCAGCGCCGCCAGAAATTCTACCAGGGTTCTATACAGCTCGTATTTGCGGACCAGCTCGGCGTGCTCAAAGGTGGCATCCCGGCTTGTTGTGTCGAAAAGTCTGGTCATGGCTGAAGCTCTTTCTCAAAAAACAGGGGGCCCGGCGCATCCGTCCCGGCGACCGGACGATAGCCCATCGACCGGTAAAAGCGCTCTGCCGTGCGCGTGCTCTGAAGATGCACCTTCATCTGCCCCCTGGCAGAAAAATAGTCTTCAAGCGCAGTGACAATCGCCTTGCTGACGCCTTTGAACCGGGCGTCCGGATGCACATAGTTCAGAACAATTTCAGCGTCAGGCAGCCCCATTCCAACTCCTTGCAGAGTGTCTTCGTTCCATGGACTGCCAGCAACCAGCACCACTCCGGGCCCCGCCATCCAGGCCAGCGCGGTGTCTGCGGTCTTGTTGGCAAGCCAGCCATCCAGCCTGCCCGGCGCCCCTTCATAATCCGCTCGGCACAGCTCGGTGATGGACCGGCGCAGCAAAGACGCGATCTGAGGTGCATCCGGCCTTTCAGCGGACCTGATTATGAAAGCCGGCTCTGTCACGGCCCCCCTTAAAACTCGATCCCTTCCTGGGGTTTCACCCCGGAGCGGAACGGATGTTTGACCTGGGTCATGTCGGTGACAAGGTCGGCAATGTCAATCAGCTCGTCCTTGGCGTTGCGGCCTGTGATGACCACATGCACATCATCCGGTTTTTGGGTCTTCAGAAAATTGACCACATCGGCGATGTCCAGATAATCGTAACGCAGCACGATGTTGAGTTCGTCGCATAGAACCAGACGGTACTCGCCGGACAGGATCATCTCCTTCGCCGCGTCCCACGCCTGGTTTGCCGCCTCAATGTCCCGCTGCCGGTCCTGGGTTTCCCAGGTAAAGCCCTCGCCCATGCGCTTGATGGTCACGAGGTCGGAAAACCGGTCCAGCGCCATGCGCTCCCCGGTTTCGATCCGGCCCTTGACGAACTGCACCACGCCGACCTTGTGTCCATGGCCGAGGGAGCGGAACACCATGCCGAAACCGGCGGTCGACTTGCCCTTGCCCTTGCCGGTGTGAACGATCAAAAGCCCCTTTTCGATGGTCTTGGTCGCCATGATCTTGTCGCGCGCGGCCTTTTTCTTGCGCATCTTTTCCGCATGGCGGGCGTTGAGGTCCTCTTCACTAAGGTCTGGCTTGTCACTTTCAGCAGTCACGGGGTGGCAGGTCCTTCCAGCCTGGATTTCAAATCAGTCAGCACAGAATGGGTCGAATTGCGCCTTGGCGTCCAGAGGCTTCGCTCAAGCGCTTCCAAAAACCGCGCCAGCATCTCGCCATAACCGGACGGATTGGCCTCTTCCAGAAACCGGCGGACTGTGTTGTCCGCGATATAAGCGTCAAAGAGCTGATCGAAATGATGGTTCTGCACCGCCCGGGTGGTCGCTGCAAAAGCAAACAGGTAATCCAGCGTTGCCACCATTTCAAACGCGCCCTTGTAACCATGTCGCATGACCCCTGCGATCCATTTCGGATTGGCCGCCCGGCCGCGCACGACCCGGCCGATTTCCTCCGACAGGGACCGGACGACCGGACGCTCGGGCCGGGAATGGTCATTGTGAAAGACCTTCGGTGCCGAGCCTTTGAGCTGTTCGACCGTTGCCGCAAGCCCTCCCTCGAACTGGTAATAGTCATCACTGTCGAGAAGGTCATGCTCGCGGTTGTCCTGGTTGTGCAGAACCGCATCGACGGAGCGGAGCCGGGTTTCCAGTTCAGCGCGCGCGCCCTGGCCCGCCGTCCCGCCGCCATAGGCATACCCGCCCCAGCTGAGGAACGCATCGGCGAAGTCGCCGCGCTCGTCCCAGATCCCTTCGTCAATCAGGGCCTGCAGCCCGGCGCCATAGGCACCGGGCTTGGAGCCGAACACCCGGAACCCGGCCCGGTGAGCCGCCTCTTCAGCACTGAGACCACCAGCCCGCAGCCGCCCCGCCTCGTTGTTCATGCGGGCGGCCACAGGATTGGCCTCTTCTGGTTCCTCAAGCGCGCCCACAGCGCGCACCGCGCTGTCAAATAGATCCATCTGATGGGGAAAGGCGTCGCGGAAAAAGCCGGACACTCTCAGGGTCACGTCGATCCGGGGCCGCCCCAGCTCAGACAGTTTCAGAAGCTCAAAACCGGTCACCCGGCCTGATCCCCTCTCCCAGACGGGCCTGGCGCCGATCAACGCCAAAGCCTGGGCAATGTCATCGCCGCCCGTGCGCATATTCGCTGTGCCCCAGCAGGTCAGCACCAGCGATTTGGGCCATTCGCCTTCTTCTTGAAAATACCGTTCCGCGACCAGCCCGGCCGATTGCCAGCCAAGGCGCCAGGCGGTTTCAGTTGGCACGGCGCGCACATCAACCGAATAGAAATTCTTGCCCGTTGGCAGAACATCCGGCCGCCCCCGGGAGGGCGCGCCAGAGGGGCCCGGCGCGACAAACCCGCCCCCCAGAGCCGTCAGAACGGCAGCGCGTTCCGCCTGCCCGGATCCCGTAACTGCCGGGCGCAGGCGGGTCTCGATGCTCTCCAGAACCGCTTTCGTGCGCGCCCAGGCCTCGCGCGGCTTTTGATCGCCTGCGACAAGATCGCGGCTCAGCAGCTCGATCCGCTCAACCGTATCCCCCGCAGAGCGCCACGGCGCGTCTGAAAGATCCGCAAGACCACTCGGTTTTTTACCTGTCCAGGTTTGAGAAAAGTCACAGTCGAGCGGGTCAAAATCGCCCAGCAGAAGATCGTGTACGATGGCTCTTTGCAGGCTATCCTCATCCGCAGCTTCACCTCTTGGCACCCGGACCAGAGCACATAGCAGGTCCGTCAGCTGCTCCCCATCCGGGCTTTCTCCCAGAATATGCAGGCCATCCCGGATCTGCAGCTCTTTCAGATCGCATAAATGGGCATCGAGCCGGGCAAGGCGGGTCTCCTGATCCTGGTGCTCGTCCAGACCGATATCCTTGTCGAGCCCGTGGCGCGTGGCCACGTCCAGAATGTCCCGTGTCAGGGCCTTCAAGCGGCGCGGATCGACCCCGGCGGCGAGGTAATATTCATCCAGCAAGGTTTCCAGCTCTTCTCCAACCCCATAGCTTTCCGCCCGCGTTAAGGGCGGTGTCAGATGGTCGACAATAACGGCCGAGGTCCTGCGCTTGGCCTGTGCCCCCTCGCCCGGATCATTGACGATAAAGGGATAGATATTCGGCACCGGACCCAGCACGGTTTCGGGAAAACAGTTTTCCGACAACGCCAGCGCCTTGCCGGGCAGCCATTCCAGATTGCCGTGTTTGCCAAGATGAACCACGGCATCGGCGCCAAAGACCTCCCGCAGCCAGATGTAAAATGCGAAATAGTGGTGCGGTGGCACCAGATCCGGATCGTGATAGGTCTCTTTCGGATCAATATTGTAGCCCCGTGCGGGCTGAATGCCGACAATCTGGTTGCCAAACCGGTGCAATGCCAGACGGAACGCGCCCTCCACCACATGAGGATCGTCGTCCGGCGCGCCCCAGCGCGCAACAACGGCGGACCTGACCGGATCGGTCAGTTTGGCGAACGCCCGGTGATAGTCCGCCAGCGGCAACGCCTCATGCGCCTTTCGGTCAGAGCGTCCATCAAGCGCATTGGTCACGCCGGAGGTCAGCACGGCCATCAGATCTGTGGCTGTTTCCGGTGCGTCTCCAACCTCGTAGCCTGCCGCCTTCATGGCCTTCAAAAGACCTGTGCAGGAGGCGGGCGTATCCAGCCCCACCCCGTTGGCCAGCCGTCCATCCCTGTTCGGATAATTGGCCAGGATCAAAGCGGTTTTTTTGGCGCCCGCAGGCGTCTTGCCGAGACGGGCCCAGTTGGCGGCCAGCGCAGCCACGAACCGTATCCTGTCCGGCACCGGCGTGAAACGGACCGGGACCGACTGGGTTTCGGGGTCAAAGATGCCTTCTTCCTTGAACGAGACGGCGCGGGTCAGAAGCCTGCCATCGACCTCCGGCAGGACCACATGCATGGCAAGATCGCGGATCGACAAGCCCTGATCGCTGTCCTGCCAGCCCTCTTTTGATGAGGAGGAGAACACCAACTGCAGCACAGGCTTGCCGGTCCGGTCCAGCGGCGTCGGCGTGTGGGCAAGGCCCGCCTTGGAAACGGCAAAGGCGGTCGCGTTCAGCACCACATCGGGGGCGGCCTGATCAAACAGGTGCTCCAGCACGGCAACGGCTTCCGCATCCTTCAAGCTGGAGACAAAAACCGGCAACACATTGAGGCCTTCCGCCTCGAGCGCTGTGACAAGCGCATCAACCGGCGCGGTCTGCGCGCCTTGCACCAGCGCCCGATAGAAGGTGATGGCCGCCACCGGGCGCCCCGGATCACGCCAGAGCGCCTTGATAGCAGCCAGATCCGGCGCGGACTGGCCTTTGAGATAAAGACCGGCCCGGGGCAGCGGCACAGGCTGGGGCGGCTCCTCCCCAGCCCCGATAAGGTGGGCCGCATAGGCCAGCGCATTGGCGTAGTTGGCAGCGCCCCCTTCCACACAATAGCGCCAGATCCGGCGGACCTCTTCCACAGGCCGGGTGGAGCGGGCCGCCAGATCCGCATCCCACTTGTCGTCCCCCGGCAGGACAATGAGATCCAGCGCGGCGGCCCGGGCTTCTTCCTCAAACCGTTCCAGTCCGTAGCGCCAGTATTCAATGCCGCCCAGAAGCCTCAAAATCACCAGTTTGGAGCCGCGCACCGTCTGTTCGGCATAAAGATCTGCCGAATAGGGGTGGGTCAACGCCATCAGATTGGCCAGGCGCAAACTGGCGCGGTCTCTTCCAAGTCCCGCATGGGCCGCGGCAAGGCCGCCAAGTTCCGTATCTGCAGCCGACAGGAACAGAATATCGGCCGGCGCCTGCCCCAGATCGACAGCATCGCCGCCGTCATCGATCCGGCGTGTCTGGCTGGCAAGAATATGCATGGGCGGGTGGAGCTTTCTTCAGGGTCAACCGGGGCGCCCGCTTCAAGCAGAGCGCCCCAAAACGGGGCCATGTGGCAAGGCTTTTAAGAGCGCCGCTCAAGCGGCTTCGCGGACGCGGCCCAAAAGGCCGCGCACGGCGTCAAGGTCAAAGCCTTTCAGGCCGATGACCACCAGACGGCCTGCGCTTTCCGCCCCCGCTGCAAACCAGGTCTCCACCCGGGGGCCCACCGCCTGCACCATAGCGGGCGTTGCCTTGCCATGGATCCGGACCGCACCCTTGATCCTTAAGACACCTTTCAAGGCCATGGCCTCCAGCACCCTGGCTTCAAGAGAGGCGAGACTGTCAAATTCCGGGCAGTCGAACACATGGCTTTCAAAATCATCATGGTGGTGATGGTCATGTTGGTGATCATGGTGATGATCATCCCCGCCATGGGACGGCGCATCGTCATGGTGATGATGGTGATGCTCATGGCGGGCGGCCATATCGTCTTCGGCAGCGGACTGACGCCCGAGCAGGACCTCGATCGGCAAGGTGCCCTTTTCCGAGGCAATCACCTGAACCGCCGGGCGGATATCTGCCCCAATCCGGCTTTCAACCGCTTTCAGCGCCGCGTCCGCAACCAGATCCGCCTTGTTCAGAACCACCAGATCGGCGCAGCGCAGCTGGTCGTGAAACAGTTCTTCCACCGGGCTGTCATGGTCCAGCGCCTCATCCGCCGCGCGCTGCGCCTCAAGCGCGGCTTCATCCAGCGCAATCCGGCCCTCGGCCAGCGCAGCAGCGTCCAGCACGGTCACGACGCCGTCGACCGTCACTCTTGTTTTGACACTTGGCCAGGAAAAGGCGCGCACAAGCGGCTGCGGCAGCGCCAGCCCGGACGTTTCAATGACAATATGCTCCGGCGGAGTATCCCGGCCGAGCAGCATTTCCATGGTCGGCAGGAAGTCATCGGCCACCGTGCAGCAAATGCAACCATTGGTCAGCTCGACCACCTCTTCCGCCGCGCAGTCCGGATCAGCGCAGCCATTCACAAGCGACCCGTCAAAGCCCATATCCCCGAACTCATTGACAATCAGCGCGATTTTCTTGCCGTTGGCATTTTGCAGGAGATTGCGGATCAAGGTGGTTTTGCCCGCCCCCAGAAAGCCCGTCACAATTGTCGCCGGGATCTTCTGCCCCGGTGTTTGAAGGGTCTGTGTCATATTGCTCTGTGTCATAGGGTAATGTCCGGTTGGTTGGCGGGTTTCAGCAAAAGGGGCAGTCCGGCCGCCACCAGAACGACCTGGGCACAGACCCTGGCCATGTCCTGATTGAGCCGTCCTTGCGCATCCCGGAACGCTCTGGACAGTTGATTGTCCGGCACGATGCCCTGGCCGACTTCATTGGAAACAAAGACCACCGGGCCCGGCAGTCCCTCAACCGTCCTGCACAGCGCGTCCGTCTCGGCAGCGGCATCCTTGTCCGCAAAGATCAGGTTGGAGAGCCAGAGGGTCAGACAATCGACCAGAACCACCCGGTCCGGCCGGCAGATGTCTTCAAGCACCCGTTTGAGATCGGTCTGTTCTTCAATCGTGTGCCAGCCTGCGCCGCGCTGTTGCCGGTGTGCTGCAATACGGTCCGCCATTTCGGCATCAAAGGCCGCGCCGGTGGCCACATAGATTTTTTCAAGGCCGGAGGTGACCGCAAGCTGTTCGGCAAAGCGGCTTTTCCCGGAGCGGGCACCGCCAAAAACAAGCGTGGACCTTGGTCCGGAAGCTGCACTCACATCTGTCTCCCGGCCGTCCACCCGACAGCGTTCTGGGTTGCTGGATCAACGGCCGGTCTCCTGGCTCACGGTGTCTGGCCTCCCGCACCCCTTCCCGGCCCTCTCCGGCCAGTGGTTCTTGTGCGCTCGTTCACCGTTTACAGTTGCGGGGGCAGCTCCGGAATGGCGCCAGAGGCGATGCACCGGATTCCCGTTTCATCCGGATCAGCAAGCCCGATCCGGAACCGTTTCAACCTTTCGTACCTGCATTCCCGGTATGTGACAAGCAGATAACCAGGCAGCGCCCCTTGCCCAATTGAGCTATGGCTCCCGCATCGCCTGGCCGGGGCTCCGCGCAAGGGGAGCAGCTCCAGCCGGTCTTGAGGCTAAATCCGCCCGGGTTTTCACCAGGACCGTCCCTTTCTACCTTTCTGGAATCCTTACGGTTTTCCACATGCTGGATAAAAAAATGACAGCGGGATGAAAAAAACGCGATCGAGGGCTTGGCAAACGGATCATGCCTTTGTTATACGCATCTCCATCGACGGGGCAGCGACGCAGCGGCCCCGAGCGTGGTGATCCCCAGTAGCTCAGTTGGTAGAGCAAGCGACTGTTAATCGCTGGGTCGCTGGTTCGAGTCCGGCCTGGGGAGCCATCACCACTTTTGTCTCTCTTAAAAATTCAGTCATCCTGAACGGGGCTGCGGCCGGCCCGGCGCGAACCTTATGTGCTACGCCGATGACGGCGCCACACATGTGCCCTGCCCTTACGGCCTGACGCCGATTTATTTTCAGGCATCCCGCCCCAAGCAATTGCGCGGCCAGTGTTTGGGTGTCATGAAGGCGCCATCAGGCGGGAGGTATCATCTGAGCCCTTCCCTCCGGCCTTCCTCCTTTCCCGAACCGGCAATGGTGACACATGGACATTCAGAAAGTTGGCGTGATTGGCGCTGGAACGATGGGCAATGGCATTGCGCAGACCTTTGCGATGGCCGGGCTCCAAGTGATCATGCAGGATATTTCCGAGGCGTCGCTGGAGCACGGCAAGGGCACCATCGGCCACAGCCTGTCCCGGCTGCAGGCGAAAGAGAAAATCTCGGCGGACGAGGCCGCAAACTCTCTGGCACGCGTGACCACAACGACTGATGTGACTGCCCTTTCGAGCTGTCAGCTGGTGGTCGAGGCAATTGTGGAGAATATCGGCATCAAATCCAAGGTAATTTCCCAGCTCGACGAAATTTGCGGGCCGGAGACGATCATTGCCTCCAACACCTCCTCCATCTCCCTGACCCGGCTCGCGGCGGCCTCCAAACATCCCGAACGGGTCATCGGCATGCATTTCTTCAACCCGGTTCCGGTGATGAAGCTGGTGGAGATCATCCGCGCCCTTCAGACCAGCGACGAGACCTGTGAACGGATCACCGCTCTCACCAAGACCATCGGCAAGGCGCCCCGGGTGTCCAAGGACAGCTATGGTTTTGTGGTCAACCGGGTGCTGGTTCCCATGATCAACGAGGGCATCAACTGCGTCTACGAAGGCCTGGCGTCACCGGAAGATGTGGACGGCATGATGACGCTTGGCGCCAACCATCCCATGGGTCCGCTGTCCCTTGGCGATCTGATCGGCCTCGACGTGGTTCTCGACATCATGGAAACTCTTTATGACGGGTTTGACGATCCGAAATACCGCCCGAGCCCGCTTTTGAAACAGATGGTGGATGCGGGCTATCTCGGCCGCAAGACCGGACGGGGCTTTTTCCATTACGAAAAACGCTGAGGAGATCCTCATGTATGTCAGTGTCAGGCGTTACAAGAATGTGCCGGATCTTGCAGGGTTCGTGCGCGATGTGAAGATCGATTTTGTGCCGAAACTGAAAGCGCTGCCCGGCTTTGTCGCCTATTATGCGGTGGAAGAGGACCACGAAGCGGCACTGACCACCATCAGCGTCTTTTCAACCGCCGCCATGGCCGAAGACAGCAATGCGGTTGCCGCCGACTGGGTCAAGGCCCACAATCCGGAGATCACCCTCACCCCCAGCGAGATTGTCGCTGGCGGGCTGTCTGTGGTCGAGCCGCCCATCCGGGGCTGAAACAGAGTTGGGTGTCAGGCCGCAAGGCTCTGCGGCACGCCGTGGAGCCAGACGGTTTTGACACTCAGATCCGGGCCGAGATGAACGGCATCGGCGGCCCGGCCCTTCACCAGCCGGCCAAGAGGCCGCCCGATCACATCCGCCGGGATGCTGGTTGCCATTTTCAAGGCCGCTTCCAAATCGATTCCGACCGCCCCGGTCAGAAACCGGATTGAGGTGGGCAGGTCGATATCGGCCCCGGCGAGCGTGCCGTCTTCCAGCGTGAGGCGGCCATCTTTACGGAAAATCTCCCGGCCGCCCAGTTCAAAACACTCCACATCCGTGCCTGTTTGCGACATGGCATCGGTCACCAGAAAAATCTGCCCCGGTCCGGTTTTGGCCCTCAGCGCAATTTTCAGGGCCACCGGATCCACATGCACCCCATCTGCGATCAGACCGGCATTCAGAGCACCAAGCTCCAGTGCGGCCCCCACCAGTCCCGGATCGCGGTGCTGCAAAGGGCTCATGGCGTTGAAGAGATGGGTGACGCAGCGCGCGCCAGCCTCAACGGCCTTACCTCCGGCTTCAAAGCTCGCATTGCTGTGGCCCAGGCTGACATGAATGCCGGCCGCTGACAGCTGCGCGATCTGCTCCACCGGGACCGTTTCCGGGGCCAGCGTGATCATCAGGCTGGGGAGCTTCGCCGCCGCCTCCAGATAAAGCGCCATATCCGCCTCGGTGAGCGGCCGGATCAGACGGGCATCATGGGCGCCCTTCCTGCCTGCAAAAAGATGCGGTCCCTCCAGATGCAGCCCGTGAAATCCCGGCACGCCCTGCTCCCAGGCCGCAACGGCCAGAGCCACGATCTTGCGGGTCACCTCAGGTGTGTCGGTGATCAAGGTGGGCGTGAGCGCCGTTGTGCCCAGAGCCAGATGGGCGGCACAAATGCGGGCAATATCCGCAACGCTGGCCGCCTCGCCCAGCATCAGGCCACCACCGCCATTGACCTGAAGATCGACAAATCCGGGCGACAGAATGCCATCCCCATGGGCATCGATCTGATAGCCCGCCGGGACCTTCTTGTGCGGACAAATGCCTTCAACCATCCCGTCCCGCGTCAGCAGCGCCGCATCCCGGTGGAGCGTGCGGCCGTCAAACACAAGGGCGCAGCCATGGGCAATAAGATCCGTCATACTGTCTGCGTGACCTTGTTGAGATGCCTTGGAACGTCGGGATCGAAACCCCGCTGACGGGCGAACCATTCAATGAAGCTGTAAAACGACACGATCTGAACCAGCGAATCGGTGAGCGGATGCCCGGCCGCTTCATAGGCAAGGCGCGTTGCGGCCTGAACCTTGTCCGTCGAGGCAAAGACCTGCCCGCCTTGCCGGGCCATGCGGTCAGCGGCCTCCGCCAGCCCGTCTTCGGCCGCATCACGCACCCCAAGCGCCAGAACCGGGTAGCCGTTTTCGACAATGGAAACAGGCCCATGCATCACTTCGGCCGACGAATAAGCCTCCGCGTGGATCTGGCAGGTTTCCTTGAATTTAAGCGCCGCTTCATGGGCGATGGCAAATCCGGGACCCCGGCCGATCACATAAAGGGAGCCCCGCTCGGCCACCGGAGCCGCAACCGCACTCCAGTCCTTGTCCGCCGCTCTTTCCAGATGTCCGGGCAACGCCTCCAGCGCCGATAGCAGCGCCTGATTGCGCCCCAACTCGCCAAGAAGCAACAGCCCCGCCAGGATTGAATTCACAAAAGTCTTGGTCGCGGCAACACTGAGCTCCTGCCCGGCCCGGATGTCGATGGCCGCACGGGCCAGCCCCGCCAGCGGGCTTTCGGGCGTGTTGGTCAGCCCCACCGTCATCGCCCCCTGGCGGTTTGCACTCTCCACAACGGAGAGGATGTCGGGGCTTGCGCCGGATTGGGACACGCCGATCACCAGAGCCTGATCAAGACGCACCGCGCTGCCATAAACGGATGAGACCGAAGGCCCGAGCGATGCCATGGCAAGACCGAGATAGGTTTCAGAGGCATATTTCAGAAAAGAGGCTGCATGATCGGAGGAGCCCCGGGCAACGCTTGCCAAAAAGACCGGGGCGCCAGCACGCGCCGCAATGTCTTTGATCTGCGGGCGGCCCTCTGCGAGAAGCCGCCGCGCAGCCTCTGGGATTTCCAGAACCTCCCGGCGCATATGGGTCATCTGGGTGTCAGTCAAGGCATCTGCCATAGTGTCAGTCGTCCGATATCTGAAGTTCGGCGATGAAGTCATAGGCATCACCGCGATAGACGGACCGGGTGAATTCCACCACATGCCCGGACGCATGGTAGGAAACCCGCTCAATCTTGAGCCCGGCAGACCCGGCCGGAACGCCCAGGATCTCGGCATCCACCGGCTCAAGATTGCGGGCGGAAATGCGCTGAATGGCGCGTACCGGTTGCATGCCCTTGTGCTTCAAAACGTCATAAAGGGAACTGGTCACCTCTTCGGGCCGTGGCAGCACCTTTTCCGACAGGGACGCCCGTTCGATCGCCATCGCGGTGCCATCGGCCTTACGCAGCCGGTCGACGCGCGCAACCCGCTCTCCGGAGGACAAGCCCAACGTGAACATTTCTTCCGGCGACGCGTTAAACACCCCCCGTTGCAGCCATTCGCTGCTGGCTTCCAGTCCCCGCCGGGCCATATCCTCGGTGAAAGACGTCAAGCTGCTGAGGCGCTGCTCCACCTTTTGCACCTTGGGTGCCACAAACGACCCGCTGCCGCGCTTTTGCACGACAACCTGGTCCTCCACCAGCCCAGCCACCGCCTTGCGCACGGTGACGCGGGACAGCTCCGTCAGAGCGGCAATGTCCCGCTCAGACGGCAAGGGCTCGTTCTCTTTCAGAACCCCGTCATCAATGGCTTGCAGAATGCGCCGCCGAAGCAGCAGATATCGCGGCCCGCTGGCGCCCGTCAGCCAATCACGCTGTTCCAACATGGAAATGAAGTCAGTCACAGTTGGCAGCGCCCTGGCTAAAATAATACCTTTCAAATACCAATTTAAACTCTATCGAAACCGAAAATCAAGTGATAAAAGGGATCTACCCTGTCCCCGCTCCGGGCGGGACCGGCCTTTTCAGATGACCACTCCACTATAGCTCTGCCGGTGTCCGGCACGGCCTTCGAGCGTTTAAGTAACCGGACCATGCCCCTTCCGACGACCGAAGATCGCGATCCGCAATCGATTGGCCTGTCCCGCAAAAGCGATGAAGAGGTGCTGGCCATACTGCTGGACCGGCAATTTGACGCCTTGAAGGCGGCAGCAGACGCCATCCCCCAGATCACGGCAGCAGCCGGTGCCTTGCAGCAGGTCGCCCAAACCCAGGGCGGAATCGGCTATGCGGGCGCGGGCAGCGCCGGACTGACTGCCCTTGCCGATTGCCTGGAACTGCCCGGCACCTTCGGGTTTCCACCCGAGAAAATGTCGATCCTTTTTGCCGGTGGGGCCGCAAACCTTCTGCACCTGCAAGGGACCCACGAGGACAATCAGCAGGCAGGTATAGAGGATTTTGAAAGGTCCGGCCTCGGGTCCGGCGACATTCTGATCGGCGTCTCCGCCAGTGGCTCCACTCCTTATACGCTCGGAACATTTCAGGCCGCGCACTCCGCCGGAACCCTTACCATCGGCATTGCCAACAATCCCGGCACGCCGCTGCTCACCCTGGCCGACCACCCGATCCTGTTGAAAACGCCACCGGAAATCATAGCCGGGTCCACCCGGCTTGGGGCTGCCAGCGCGCAAAAGGCGGCGCTTAACATGCTTTCAACCCTGGTCGCCTTGCGGCTCGGCCACGCGGTGCGCGGGCATATGGTTAATCTGGTTGCCGACAATGAAAAGCTCCGCCAGCGGGCCCGCCGAATCCTGCAGGATCTGACCGGATGCCCGCCGGAAGCTGCCGTAAACGCACTGGAAGCCGCAGGCGGGCGCGTGAAAATCGCCGTTCTCATCCTGCGCGAAGGCCTGGATGTGGAGGCCGCAAAACAGGTGCTGATCTTGAATAACGGCAATCTCAGGCCCTTTCTTTAAAAGCCCCCCGCGCAGTGCGGGCCAATCCCCTCCCCCGAGCCCCACCAAAGCAGACTGGAGGATGGGTTTACTCTTCGCTTCATTGGTTGCATATTGGTATTAAATCGTGTCGCGTTCTTCCGATTTCAAACTGCGTTGTCTTTTGCGTTGAAATCTTTGATTTCAGGCAGCGAAAGACAAATCCGATCCAACACGACTTACTCTAAATGTGTCCGGCTTGCCGCCGGGCTCCGTTGAAATAGGCAGGCTATGATCACCTGTTTCGATATTGGCGGGTCCTTCATCCGCCACGGGACACTTCATCCGGATGGGCTGGTGCGCGAAGAGGGCCGCCGGGCAACACCGCGCGACAGTTGGCCCGATTTTGCAACGGCTCTTGAGGAGGCGGCGGGCCTGGGTGCGTCCCCCATCGCCATTTCCCTAGCAGGTGCCTATGACACACGCACCGGAATAGCCGATGTTGCCAACATTCCGTGTCTGCACAAGCGGACCGTTGAGCAGGATCTGCGCACGGCGCTCAAGCGGCCCGTCGCCATCATCAATGACGCCAACGCCTTTGCGCTGGCCGAAGCGGTTGACGGGACCGGCTACGGCAAACCAGTCGTCTTTGGCATTATTCTGGGCTCCGGTGTCGGCGGCGGGCTCGTGGTCAACGGCCACTTGGTGACCGGATACGGGGGGATTGCCGGGGAATGGGGCCACGGCCCCGTCATTGACCCGGCCGCCGGAGGGCGTTTCGCCGGCCTGACCGCCTATGCCTGTGGCTGCGGTCTCACCGGCTGCGTTGATGCCACCTGCTCAGCCAGGGGCATGGAACGCCTTCACGGGGACTTGTGCGGCCAGTCCTGTTCCAGCCGCGCCATCACCGCCGCCTGGCATGAATGCGATGCCGCCGCCACCCGGACGGTGGACACATACACGACCCTATTGTCCCGGGCCCTGTCAATTCTGGTCAACACGCTCGGCCCGGATATCATTCCGGTCAGCGGGGGACTGTCCAATGACGGCAAGCTAATAGACCTGATCGACCGCAAGACCCGGGATCTGGTGCTTGCCAGCTACGACCGGCCGCTTGTTGTCAAAGGGCGGTTTGCTGAAAACGGCGGCCTGCAGGGGGCCGGACTTTTTGCACGGCAGCGCTTTGACGGGACCTCATCCTGATGCCGGTGCCGCTGGAAATCTGTGTTGACACCCTTGAAAGCGCCGAGATCGCAGCGGCTCTGGGCGCCGACCGCATTGAGCTGTGCTCAGCGCTTTCAGAGGGCGGACTGACCCCGAGCGCCGGCCTCATGCAAGAGGCTGCCCTGCTGCCCGTCCCGGTCTATGCGATGATCCGGCCAAGGTCCGGTGGATTTGTTTATTCGGACGCGGACAAGTCGGTGATGATCCGGGATGTTGCCACAGCCGAAGCAGCCGGACTGGACGGGATCGTGACCGGCGCCGTTGATCCCTCAGGGCGGCTTGACCACGGTTTTTTGTCAAAGATCCTGTCCGGCACCCGCCTGCCCGCAACCTTGCACCGGGCGTTTGACACCTTGCCGGATCTTCAAACTGGTGTCGAAGACGCCGTCCGCCTCGGATTCGAGCGGATCTTGACATCAGGCCAGGCCCTAAAGGCGCAAAACGGCCTGGAAGCGCTTGCAGAGACAGTGCGCTTGGCGCAGGGGCGCCTCGCCATCATGGCCGGGTCCGGCATCACCTCGAAGACTGCGCAAAAAATCCTTCAGGCAACTGGCGTCGATGAGCTTCACGCTTCCTGCGCTGGCCCAGCCGAGCCAGAGCCTGATAGTGCCGCCGCCCGGCGTCTTGGGTTTGTGTCCTCAGAAGGCCGCAAGACGCTCTCCGCAGATGCACTTTGCGCCTTACGTGCCATCCTGAATGCGCAAGACATGACAGGCTGATTGTCTTTGCCCAGGTCATCTGAATAGCGCGCTTGCTGGAAGGGATTGCGGCAGAGCCTTTCGCGCCCGACCCTGCGATTTACGTTAAGATTCCATTTAGATTGTTTGAGAGTTAAAAAAGGCGTAGAGTTGACCTTGTTTTAAAGGAAAGCTTTCCAATTTTCGGAACTGGCTATTATTTAGGTACTTTTGACACCACATTTTCAGTCACGTCGCGGTGATTGATCTTGAATCAACGGCACCTCGCCACATTTATTAATAAAAAGTAACTGATATCACCCAAAAATGTGATGTTGATTACACCCAAAACCCAGAATGTGGTGCGATAATGGCGAAATCGTGACCGCGCCCTTGGGGCACAAAAAGCGTAACTGCATAAAATCATTTGGAAAAAGAGCTCAAAGAGCCGTTTTCAAAAAGTGCCCCAAACGCGGTTGAATGACAAAGTTGTATTAGCCTTGGGAGGCGTACATGCAACGGAATAGCAGAGCAGGACTTTTCGCACTTGGCCTCATCCTCGCCCTGACCACGGGCGCAGCCGCCGACAAGCTGCCTCAGGAAACCATTACGTTGCCTGAGGACAGCCTCGCCGTGACCGTCGCTTCGGCCACCGTGGATCAGCCGGATCCGCTGGAAAGCGAATTAACGATCTGGGTCGGCGAGATCGAGCTCAACGGACGCAACGCTGTTTGGGTTGAGCTTATCGACAGCTACGGCGAAGTGATCTACGATTCTGAAGTCAATACCAACGAGACCCATCTTTTGCCCGATGGCCGAGCCGTTGTGGTCCGGTCGATCGACCAGGAAACCGTTGTTGCGGGGAAAGATGAATCCCGGCTGATCACAGAAGGCGCTCTCATGGTGACCCGGCGGGTGGTCAATGACGGCAGCGAGGCAACCACCGTTGAGTTGATCGAAACCGAAAACGAACCTGCCAAACGGGGCACCATGCTTCATGTGGCCGATTTTGGTCAAGCCGTCTGGAACAGCATTGTCGCCTTTTTCGATGCCGCCCGTAGCCAGGTCGCCGTGGCCTGGAACTGGCTTGTGGATACGCTGCAAGCCTGACTGGGGCCGATCTCTTCAAAGTGTCTATCCGCTTGAACCCGGGCGCGCGTTTCCACGCGACCGGGTTATTTTTAGCCAGCTCATTTTTACCTGTCTGCTTTTTGATCCTGACTTTGAAACGCTCTCTTTCCACAACAGGGCGCCTAATAGAAACCACACGAACGCGTGACAGGTTCATCAAGGCTGTCCCTGGCGTTCCGACACCGGCCAGCCCCAGGTCCGCTTCAGCCAACTCTCTCCAGACGCGTTAAAATTATTGATAAAATTCATCGCCCTGCGTGATCCGCTCTGTTTTTGAAGCCGTATCTGCTTCAGATACCAAGACGTTTCCTCTGGCTGCAGTGTCCGCAGCCCGACCAGACTGACAAAAGGATTGATCATGCGGATTGCCGTCATCGGCTCCGGTATTTCCGGAAACAGTGCAGCTTGGGCGCTTAGCCAAGACCATGATGTAGTCCTTTACGAAAAACGGGATCGTCCAGGTGGACACAGTGCGACCGCCGACATCGATTATGACGGCACGCCAATCAGCGTCGACACCGGTTTTATTGTCTATAATGAACGCAACTACCCCAACTTCACTGCGCTGTTAGGCCATCTTGACGTCGCCACCGAAGTCAGCGACATGAGCTTTTCCCTGTCCGCAGACAATGGAAGGCTGGAATGGAGCGGCGACTCCTTGAGATCTGTCTTTGCGCAGAAATCAAATCTGCTGTCGCCGCGCTTTTTGAAAATGCTGCGCGATATTTTCCGCTTCAACAAACACTCCGTCGCCGACCTCCATTCCGGACGGCTGACCGGCGAGACCCTTGGTGGTTATCTGGATAAGAACCAGTATTCCCAGGGCTTTATCAATGATTATCTGCTGGCCATGGGGGCAGCCATCTGGTCTACCCCGATCAACGAGATGCGCGCCTATCCGGCAGAGAGCTTTGTGGCTTTCTTCGAAAATCACCAGCTTCTGTCCTTTGACCGCACGCCATGGCGCACCGTATCAGGGGGCTGCCGGTCCTATGTCACCCAGCTGATCGCGCCGTTCAAGGACAAAATGCGGCTTGGCAAGGCTGTGGTAGAGGTTCTGCGCAAGGATGGGCATGTCGAAATCCGCGACGAGAGCGGCGCAATCGACCGTTTCGATCAGGTCATTATGGCGAGCCATACGGATCAGAGCCTGAAGATGCTTGGCGATCCGTCTGCAGACGAACGCGCGATCCTGGCAGCGATCCGCTACCGTCCCAACGAAGTCTTCCTGCACCGGGATCACGCTCTGATGCCAAAGCGCAAAATTGCCTGGGCGTCCTGGAACTACATGTCCGACCGGGACGCTGGCGAAACGCGCGATGTGACAGTCAGCTATTGGATGAACCGGCTGCAGAATTTCGACCGCAGCAAACCTGTCTTTGTCACGCTTAACCCCTTTGAAGCCCCTCGGCCCGGAAAGACATTTGCCAAATTCGTCTATGACCACCCGCAATTCGATGCCGCGGCGCTCGCCGCAAAGACCCGGCTCGAAACCATCCAGGGCGTAAACAACACCTGGTATTGCGGTGCCTGGACCGGACATGGCTTCCACGAAGATGGCCTTTCGTCCGGCCTGGCCGTTGCCAAACGCCTGGGGGCCCGCCTGCCCTGGGAAACGTCCGCTGAGACCACCTCCTTTCTGGATGCTGCCGAATGAGGCGAAGGACGGCCAGTACCAGAGCGGAAAACGGTCCACCGCCCGGGCGGCCCGCGACGCTCTTTTCCGGCAAGGTCATGCACCACCGGATGAAACCGAAGGAACACCGGTTCAGCTATTCGGTATTTTCCCTGCTTCTGGACCTGGATCAACTGCAGGCGGCGGCGGCTACGAGCCCGTTGTTTTCGCTCAACCGCTTCAACCTTCTGTCCTTTCACCTCAAGGACCACGGTCCATGCGACGGCACCAGTCTGCGCGGCCATGTGGAGGCGCTGCTGGCGGACAAGGCTGTTGCCAGGCCCGCCCGGATCCTGCTGCTTGCCTATCCGAGGTTGCTCGGCTACGGCTTCAACCCCTTAAGCGTCTATTACACGTTCGATGCGCAGGATCAGTTGACGGCGATCGTCTATGAAGTGCGCAACACGTTTGGCGGACTTCACACCTATGCCCTGCCCATTCTGCCCGGCCAGCACAGCGCGGCCGGGGTGCGCCAGACCCAGGCAAAGGCCTTCTATGTCTCCCCCTTCATCAGCATGGAGCAGCGCTATCATTTCCGCATGCTCCCCCCTGGCCAAGAGGTCCGGGTGCGCATTCTGGAAACGGATCAGGACGGCCCGCTTCTATCGGCCACCTTTTCGGGAACCGGCGCCCCGTTGACCACAGCCAGCTTACTAAGAGCCTGCCTGCGCGTGCCCTTCCTCTCCATGAAGGTGATCACGGCGATCCATTGGGAAGCCTTTAAAATCTGGCTGAAGCGTGTACCCTTTCATCCGCGTCCGGCCGAAACCCCACCCAGCGGCCGGTTGCGTGACCGGCCTTTGCCCATTTCGACCGATCGTTAAGTTTCAGGGGTTTATATGATGAGTGAACCTGTCGTTCTCACCCGCGATAACATGAATAGGGAGCTGAGAGGCACGCCGCGGCTTGCCCGCATGGCGGCAAGCCTGGCACTCCAGATCCGCTACGGCACTCTGGAGATTTCTTTTCCGGACGGCCGGGCCTTCGAAATTCACGGCCGGGAGCCCGGCCCCTGCGGTGTCCTCAACATTCACGACTGGCGTTTTTTTGCCATGGTCGTGAAGGCCGGCGATGTCGGTGTCGGTGAAGCCTTCATGGCCGGCTACTGGTCATCTCCTGACGTGACCACGTTCCTGGAGGTGTTCTGCATCAATCAGGAATCCACCCTTGAGGCCATTCAGGGCCGTCCGCTGACACGGCTGCTTCTGTCCTTGCGCCACTGGCTGAATTCCAACACACGCCGGGGGTCCAAGCGCAACATTTCCGCCCATTACGACCTTGGAAACGCTTTTTACAAGGAATGGCTTGACCCCTCCATGACCTATTCCTCAGCCATCTACAGCAACGGGACCAACAATCTGGAACAGGCTCAGGCAGAAAAATATGCCTCCCTGGTGCGGCAGGCAGATATTGGACCGGACCACTCGGTGCTGGAGATCGGCTGCGGCTGGGGCGGCTTTGCCGAACATGTTGCCAAAACCGTCGGAGCGAAGGTGCGGGCCCTGACCATCTCGCGCGAACAGTTCGACTATGCCAGAGAGCGCATCTTCAAGGCCGGGCTGAGCGAGAAGGTCGATGTTGTGTTTCAGGACTACCGGGACGAGCGCGGTGTCTACGACAGGATCGCTTCCATCGAAATGTTCGAGGCGGTCGGCGAAAAATACTGGGCGACCTATTTTGGCCAGTTGTCCCGCTGCCTGAAACCGGGCGGCAAAGCCGGGCTGCAGATCATCACGATCCAGGACAAGATGTTCGAAGACTACCGCAGCGGCACCGATTTCATCCAGCGCTATATCTTTCCAGGCGGCATGCTGCCGCCTCCGGGGCGCCTTGCGGATATCGGCAAATCACTCGGTCTTGATCTGACCGAACAGAAGATTTTCGGTCAGGACTATGCACGGACCCTCGCCGAATGGCGGCAACGCTTCCGGGACGCATGGCCGCAAATCAGCCCCCTTGGGTTCGATGACCGGTTCAAACGCCTTTGGGAATTTTATTTGCACTATTGCGAGGCCGGGTTCCGGGCCGGGAACATCGATGTGCGCCAGATGGTCTATGTGAAGGCGTCCTGACCCCTTCAGAAACACCTTGAAAGCGGCAGAGACCAGTGGTTTTGAGCCACTGGTCCTTTGCGCATGTCGCCTTCACTTGGAACCAGACCGTTTGTCTTTTTCTGTGATATCGCAGATGGCAGGCCATGAAAGCCAAATCCGATGAAACACGGTTTGCGCTAAAGGTCCCGGCCGGACCTGGTCTTCTGATCCCAACCGGTCGAACGGGCCACAAGCGCAAAATAGGCCGAATAGGGCAACAGGCTCAGGGCTTTGAGCTTCCTGACAAAGCTCTTGGGAAAGCTAATCTCAAACTGCGCTGGATGGCTCAGCCCCCTGACGATCTCCCGGGCCGCTTCGTCTGCCGACAGAATGTCGGGCATCGGGAACGGGTTGGACCGGGTCGCAGGCGTATCCACAAACCCTGGATTGATTAGTTGAATCCGGATGCCCGCCCGATCCAGATCAAATTTCAGCGACTCCACCATGTTGATCAATCCGGCTTTCGAGGCGCCATAGGCCGCAGATGTGGGCAGTCCGCGATACCCGGCGACGGAAGAGACGACCCCAATCTGCCCCCTGCCCGCCTGCCTCATTTGCTCTATGGCCGGCAGCAGCACGTTCACGGTGCCCATGAGGTTCACATCAAAACTTGTCCGGAACGCTTCAGGGTCCGCTTTCAGGCCGTCCTGGGGCAAATAAACGCCTGCATTGGCAACAAGCAGGGCAATGGGCCCCAGATCCTCAGCAATCTGCCGGCACTGGCGCGCCATCGTGTCCGTCTCCCGCACATCTCCCGGATAGGCCCAAATTGTGCCCGCCAGCGGATCACTTTGCGCGGCCAGATCCTGCAAGGCGTCTTCGGAACGGGCGGTTGCGGCCACGGTCCAACCGTTTTCAGCCAGTTTGAGAGCCAGTGCGCGGCCAATGCCGGAGCTGGCCCCTGTAATCCAGGCCGGACCATCGCCGGGGCGGGCAACATCTTTTTTTGGGGGCAAAGTCGTCTCCTGAGGGCTTTGCTACAGTCTACGCAAAGCGCCCCGAGACCGGATTTGTTGTCAGCGCATAAAAGGCGCGAACCAGCGGCCAACGGGGCCGGTCAACTCAAGACGGCCGGCGGTCACCGCAAAACAGATGCAGTCCTCGCCATCATCGGCAATCGGTTTGTGGTCTACGTCGCCATCAGCGAAGGCGACATCTCCGGCCACAAAATGACCGTCTTCATCCTGAAAGCCTCCCTTGAGTACAAGGGTCAGTTCGGTACCGTGGTGGGTGTGAGAAGGCATGGCCCGTCCGGCACGCACCCACAGAAGGCTGCTGGTGCAGCCGTCCAGTTCCCCGAACTTACATTCCTTCACTCCCGGAAGAAGCGTCTTCCAGGGAAGCCCCTCCAGAGAGGAGCCGACAATGGTCTGCAAGGACAAGGGAAGATCAGCCTCGTTGACTGGTGTCGGCGTGTTGTCGTTGGTAACGACAGCGGTTCCGGAAAAGATTGCGTCCAGCACGTCATCCCGGTTTTGGAACGCGACCGGAGCAGCATCGTTCAACCCGATGCCTGCCAGGCTCTCAAGCGACGACACATAGCCCCGGTTCCGGTCGCTCAATTCCAGATGAGCACCGACCAGCGCCTGTGCAGGATAGGAGAGCGTTCCGGCCGCATAACCGGCCAGCAACTCGTCCATTCCCGTCACGTTTTTTTCCATTACCGCTCTCATCGACCTTATAAACCCACGTTGTCCTATGGCCGGTACGCCATGCAACGTTCACCGGATCATGTCATACACCAAAATATTGATGTTTGAAATTTCATCTAGAGGGTTTCAAGAACAACTCCATGCTCACTTTCAATGGATTGGCGGAAAATCCGACTGAAATTGAAGACGGTCTCTGGCTTTCCCCGTACGAACGCTTAAATTGCGTCCTTGATCCGAATGTTCATGCCCCTTAGCGTTTGGAGCCAAATGACAAAATCCGGCTGAGTGAAGGCTCCAGCCGGAACAGCCGGGATGGAAAAATGACTGTGTCCGCTTCCGTTGTCGATGCCATCGGCAACACGCCCTTGATCCGCCTGAATGCCCTTTCCGAAGAAACCGGATGCGAGATTTTGGGCAAGGCCGAGTTCATGAACCCGGGCCAATCGGTCAAGGACCGCCCGGCCCGGCAGATGATTCTCGAGGCCGAGGCACGGGGCGACCTGAAACCGGGCGGGGTGATCGTTGAAGGCACCGCCGGCAATACCGGAATCGGCCTTGCCCTGGTAGCAAGCGCCCGAGGCTACCGTACGATCATCGTCATTCCGGAAACCCAGACCCAGGAGAAAAAGGACATGCTGCGCCTGTGCGGTGCAGAGCTTCTGGAAGTTCCGGCCAAGCCATTCAAGGACCCCAACAACTATCAGCATGTGGCCCGGCGTCTGGCGGAAAGCCTCGCGGAGACCGAGCCAAGCGGGGTTCTGTTTGCGGACCAGTGGAACAATCTGGACAACCGCAAGGCCCATTATGTCACGACCGGGCCTGAAATCTTCCACCAGACCGGCGGCAAGGTGGATGCATTCATCTGCGCCGTTGGCTCCGGAGGAACGCTCGCGGGTGTCTCAACCTATCTGCGGGGGCAGAAGCCTGGTGTGATCATCGGCTGTGCAGACCCGCGCGGCGCCGCCATGCAGTCGCTGTTCACCACCGGGGAAGCCGTCGCCTCCGAAGGCGGCTCCATTGCAGAAGGCATTGGCCTCGGCCGCAGCACGCCGATTGTCCAGGATGTGACGGCCGACTACGCCTACACAATTGCCGATGAAGACGCCCTGCCGCTTGTGTTCGACCTTGCACAAAAGGAAGGCCTGCTGCTGGGAGGCTCTTCGGCGATCAACCTTGCCGGGGCCCGGCAGCTTGCCAGGGAGATCGGGCCGGGCAAGACCATTGTCACCATCCTGTGCGACCACGGCACCCGCTCCCAGTCCAAGCTCTACAATCCGGCTTTCCTGAAATCGAAGGGGCTTCCAGTCCCGGCTTGGCTGGAAAAGACGGTTTCGCTTCAGGCGCCCCTCCTCTGACGCGCAAATGAGCAGGGTTTAGCCCATGGCACAGGCAGTCCCCTCCGCAGTTCTGGACGGCGCAGACGCAAAGGCAGTGATTCAGGACGCGGTGACGGATGCCGGAATGCTGGACGTGATGGCCAACAATCTGGGTCTTGTGGCCGCCTTCGTTGCGGTCATGTACCTGACCGCGTCGCTGTGCGCCGTGCGCGAGGTGATGAATTCACGCACCTCCCAGGGATCGGTCGCCTGGCTGCTGTCGCTCTTCTTTCTGCCCTATCTGACCGTCCCGCTCTACTTCATCTTCGGCTGGAAGTCCTTTGCCGACTATGCCCGGATCCAGGCAACGCTCGGCCGGGCAGAACGGGCCCGACGGGCGGACGAGCTGGGACTGACCGACCACGACGAAACGAGAGACTGGCCCGTCCTGACCCGCGTCGCTGGTGTGCCCTTTCTGGCGGGCAACCGCGCGGAGCTTCTGATTGATGGTGAGGCCACCTTCAGTGCCATCAAGACGGCGATCGCCGAGGCCCAAAACAATATTTTCTTTCAGTTTTTTGCGATAAACGATGACAGGCTCGGCCGGGAAATGGCGGAGGCCCTGATCACCCGTGCCCAAGATGGAGTGCAGGTTTATTTTCTCTATGATGATGTCGGCTGCCATTCCCTGTCCAACGCATTCCTTATCCGGCTCAAGGAAGCGGGTGTACGTGTGTGCGGGTTCAACGAGAACCACAAATTTCTGAGGCTACTTGGCCCGATGCGGCTCAACTACCGCAATCACCGCAAACTTGTTGTCACCGATTTTAGCCAGGCCTTTGTCGGCGGGCACAATGTCGCCGATCAGTATATCGGCCGCGACAAATGGTTCGGCCATTGGCGCGACACCCATGTGCGGGTCGCAGGACCCGCAGCGGTTGCCTGTGCGCTGTCCTTCGTTGAGGACTGGCTGTGGGCGAGCGGCGAGCAGATCACCCTGCCAGCTGTCAGCCAGGTGCCGATGCCTGGCGACGAATCCGTTCTGGTGATGCCAACCGGCCCTGCGGATGAACTGGAAGAATGTGCGCTCGCCTTTGTGGAAGCGGCTGCGCGGGCCAGAAAACGCCTCTGGATCACCACGCCCTATCTGGTTCCCTCGCTTGATGTGCAGACCGCTCTGGCAACAGCTGCCATGCGCGGGGTCGATGTGCGCATCCTGCTTCCGGAGAAGCGCGACCACTGGACCGTCTGGCTGGCCAGCCATGCCTATGAGGACACGCTGGTACAACGCGGCGTCAAGGTCTACCGCTATACCGATGGCTTTCTGCATCAGAAGGTCACGCTGATGGATGACGACCTTGTCTCGGTGGGTACAGTGAATTTCGATAACCGCTCCTTCCAGATCAATTTCGAGTTGACCCTCTGGTTCACCCACGAGCGTATGATCCGCAACGTTGAAACCATGCTGACAGAAGATTTTGAACGTGCCCGCCTCACCTGGCCGGATGCGTTCCGTTCCCGCAGCTATGGGTTCCAGGTTTTCGCGCAAGGGGCGCGGCTGCTTTCCCCAATTCTGTAAACCGGGCTCAGGTGCGTGCACATTACCATGCTGCCGGGTGTGCCCCCTGTCCCAACGGCCTAAAAATGTCCTATGCATAGGCCCTCAGATTCTTTTCAGGAGCCCTTCATGACCACTCCTCTTTTTCGAGACGATGCCTATCTTCGCACCAGCGAGGCCAAGGTTGTTGGGGTGAACGAATGCGGCGGCATCCTGCTCGACAGGACCGTGTTCTACCCGGCCGGCGGCGGGCAGCCGGGGGATTGCGGCTTTCTGGAAGGTGCGGACGGCGAACGTATCGGAATTGCGGCAACCGTTTATGACGAAGATAGAACCAGGATTGTGCATGTCCCGGCAGAGGGCCAGCCCCTTCCGGACAGCGGCAGCACCGTCACCGCCCATATTGACTGGGCCCGGCGCTATCGCCTGATGCGCGTCCACACCGCCCTGCATCTTCTATCGGTCGCGCTCCCTTTTTCGGTCACAGGCGGGCAGATTGGGGAGCTGGAAGGCCGTCTAGATTTTGATATGGGTGATACGCCAGTCGACAAGGAGGCGCTTCTGGAAAAGCTCACGGCGCTGAGCAGCGGCGACCACGAGGTCACCACCGAGTGGATTACCGACGCAGAGCTGGATGCCAATCCCGGTCTCGTCAAGACCATGTCGGTCAAACCGCCACGCGGCTCCGGCCGGGTCCGGCTGGTCCGGATCGGTGCCGATATTGACCTTCAGCCTTGCGGCGGCACCCACGTGGCCAGAACATCGGAGATCGGAACTCTGTCCCTCGGCAAGATCGAGAAAAAGGGCAAACAGAACCGGCGCGTCCGGATCAAACTGGCGGAGTGAAAGAACCAGGGAGGCTCTCATGAGGCTTGAAGGCAGCTGCCATTGCAAATCTGTCGTCTTTGAAGTGAACAGCAGGACCCCATACCCTTTTATGCGCTGCTACTGTTCCATCTGCCGCAAGGTTGGTGGCAGCGGAGGCTTTGCAATCAATCTCATGGGTGAAGCCGGAAGCCTGAACGTCCGGGGCGCAGGCGCCAAAGCGGTCTATCATGCTGTTATTGACGGCACACCCAGCCCGGCGGAGCGGCATTTTTGCAGGACCTGTGGCGCACATTTGTGGCTCTGGGACCCGCGCTGGCCGGAGCTCGTTCATCCCCATGCGGGCACCATGGACACAGCGCTTCCCACGCCACCCGAAACGGTCCATATCATGCTGGACTTCAAACCGGACTGGGTCCCTGTTCCACAGGGCCCCGGACACGTCCATTTCCCGCGCTATCCTGACCGGAGCATTGAGGACTGGCACAAGTCCAAGGGCCTTTTCGACGAAAGCTGACAGAAGACGCGCTCGGGCCTCCAGCTCAATTCTCCCAATCGCAATTTTACGGGTCGCAGCCGTCCATAGAGGCTCCTATGATGGGGCTGAACAACAGGAGCAAGAATGCCGGACAATCCTCTCGTCAGCACCCAGTGGCTCGCAGACCATCTGGAGTCACCAGATGTTGTGGTCGTGAATGCATGGATGCCGCCAGTCCACCAGCCGGACGCCCTGCCCGTCTATCCCCGGGCCCATATTCCCGGAGCGGTCCATTTCGACATCAATGCCATATGCGACACAACCTCGGACCTGCCGCATATGCTGCCTGCGCCGCATGTGTTCTCCTCCGCAATGCGCAAACTTGGCATCGGCAACAGCCAGACAATTGTTGTCTATGACGATTTCGGGTTCTATTCCGCCCCCCGGGTTTGGTGGACCTTGCGCACAATGGGCGCAGACCATGTCCATGTGCTGGATGGCGGCTTTCCAAAATGGCAGGCAGAGGACCAGCCTGTCGAGGACGACACGCCTCGCCGGACCCCGACCCATTTCGCCTCCCGGCTCAATCATGCGGCCGTCGCCGATCTGGCGCAGATGACAGCCGACATCCGCTCCGGCGTGCGGCAGGTTCTGGACGCAAGATCCGCAGACCGGTTTGCAGGTATCGCCCCGGAGCCCCGGGAGGGTCTGCGCGGCGGCCATATGCCGTCAGCCTTCAACCTTCCATTTACGCAGCTGATTTCCGAAGACGGCACGTTCAAGACCGGTTCATGTCTTGAGGCCGCTTTCCAGGAAGCCGGGATCGACCTCAGCAAACCAATCACCACAACATGCGGCTCAGGCGTTACAGCGGCCATCCTCACGCTGGGGCTGACACTGCTCGGGGTTCGCGACCTTGCGCTTTATGACGGCTCCTGGTCCGAATGGGGCAGCCGCGAGGACACAGACATCGAACAGGGGCGTCCCTAAGGACCGCGCGTCCAAAGGCGAAAGAACCCCGTCAGGCCGTTTTCTGCAGGATGTCAAAGAAGGTCCTGATTTCCTCGGAGATCGTCTTGGCGCTGGCATTCAATTGGCGCGCAGCGGCCGAAAAATTGCCGGCCGCTGTATCCGTTGCCTCAATGGCCTGGCCAACGCCGGTGATGTTCTCGTCCAGCGTATGGGCCCCGTCTGCAACTTTCTGCACGCTTTCTGAAATCTCCTGGGTCGCAGCGCCCTGCTCTTCAACCGCAGCAGCAATCGACCCGGTCATTTCATCGAGTTGTTTCACCACTTCGGCGATCGTACGGATGGAGCCGACTGCAGCGCCGGTGGAATCCTGAATTTCCGAGACCTGCTCACTGATTTCCTCTGTCGCTTTTGCGGTCTGTTCGGCAAGTGTCTTGACCTCACTCGCAACCACCGCAAAGCCCCGTCCCGCGTCACCAGCGCGGGCTGCCTCGATGGTTGCGTTAAGTGCCAGAAGATTGGTTTGTTCCGCAATTGCCTGAATGAGCCCGACCACATCGCCGATCTTCTGGGCAGACCCGGAAAGGCTTGCCACCTGAGCAGTCGAATCTTCTGCACTGCCTGCGGCCTGACTTGCAATTTGGGACGCTCCCGCGATCTGTTTGGAGATTTCCTGAATGGAACTGAACAATTCCTCCGTGGCCGACGCCACGGTCTGAACATTCAGGCTCGATTCCTTGGAAATGCCACCGGCCACATCCACTTCCGACTTGGCCGTTCGCGAGACATCGGACAATTGTGCCGCTTCCCGGTTGACCGCACTGGCGCCTTCATCCGCATCCTGAAGCGGTGTCTGCACCTTGCTTTGAAAGTCTTCGATTGCAAGGTTTAGCTGCCGGGTCTGTTCTTCCCGCTCTTCCAGAAGCCGTTCTTCATAGGTGGAGATGGCCAGGTCCATGTCAAAGAAGACAGCGGCGGTCAGGTGAGAGAGCAACCCGCTCAAATCCTTGAAGGAATGCCGGTATTTGGAAACAATATGAGCATGGAGCCGCGCCAGCACAAATTGGTACCCGGCAATATACCACCGGGGCTCAAGACCGATCCGGCAATGCACATGCCCAATCCGGTTGATGCTCTCGCGGTAGTCAGCATCAAAGCCGCTATTGAACAGTTTTTCCCAATGGGCCCTTTGCGCAGACACGAGCCTTGGCTGCATGTCGCCTACCATGTGCGACAGACTGTCGACGCTCTTCAAGTGGGTGTAAAATGCCTCCAGAACATGATCCAGCGCAGGCAGCACCACCGGCCAAAGCTGGCGCAGCCCCTCAATCGTCTCTGTGTCTATCTCGGCGAATCTCAGCCGTGTAACGAAGTCATGGTCCGGTTCCCGCATGACAATTCCCCCATAAGAACTGCCAATACGTCACCTGATGCCAATAAACAAATTCTAAACCGCTAGCTGTATTGATAATATAGACACCCCTTTTGAGGGCATCGTCCCGTTGGCCACCGGCAATATTCGCAATCAGTTTAAATTCATGCGTTCAAACTATGTGTTTGACGGCTTTTCTGGCGATTCCACACGCTTTCGCCCCCCCCCTTTTTCAACATTGGGACGCCTGCACACGCTTCAAATGACAGCCCTTACGGCCGGCTAGGACACGGGCCGGCCAAGACGGTTGTGCAGATGGAGCGACCAGTCCAACGACCAGGGCAAAGGGGTCCATATCCCGGTTTGCAGACCCGCGCGCCTCAACATGCGCGCTGTCCAGGTATTGCATCCCATCAGGGCATTGAACCCGCCCTGCGCCGGAAAGAAGAGGTCGTGATCATCATAGCTGGCACCGGCAATCGCCGCCGGCAGCTGACGGTCCTCCCTCTGAAAGCTTTCGGTAATGCCCAAAAGCAACGAGTCGAATTCGGCCCTTGAAAGATCAAGTACCAGAACGTCCTCATGGTCCGTTGAAATCGGTCCGGCCCGGCGCACATGCATTACGGAGGCATCCCAAGTGAGAGCCCGCAGTACCGGTCCCGGCTTCAGGTCCGCCCAGGACGGTGTCCCGATATAAAAGGAGCGGCTTCCCCAGCCGACAATGACCCATTGCACACCCGGAAATTCCAGGTCAAGTCCCGCTTCGGATACAAAAGACAACGCCCCAAGAACATCAGGCTCTGCAGGCAGCGCAATATCGGTATGAATCGGGTTGGCGAGCACCAGGACCTGCCGTTTCGCCTCTTGGTCCATCTTACCGGAAGGTGCGGATGGCAAAAAGGGCCACGGGATCACCACCCCAAGGCCCAGAGCCGTGATGACCGCCAGCCCCATAAAGAAGAGCCCGCCAGCAAGGCGGCGGGCTATCCGTCCAAAACGCATGGGACGCAGCCGTTCAGTGGTGTAGAATCTGACTCAGGAACAGTTTGGTGCGTTCGTGCTGCGGGTTGACGAAGAACTCTTCCGGTTCATTCTGCTCAACAATCTGCCCTGCATCCATGAAGATCACCCGGTTCGCCACCTTGCGGGCGAAACCCATTTCGTGCGTCACGCAGAGCATGGTCATACCTTCTTCCGCAAGACCGACCATCACGTCCAGCACTTCCTTGATCATTTCCGGATCGAGCGCCGATGTCGGCTCATCGAACAGCATGATTTTCGGGCTCATGCACAGTGATCGGGCGATCGCCACACGCTGCTGCTGGCCACCGGAAAGCTGCCCCGGATATTTCATGGCCTGCTCGGGGATCTTGACGCGCTCCAGATAGTGCATCGCGATCTCTTCGGCTTCCTTCTTGGGCATCTTCCGCACCCAGATTGGTGCCAGGGTGCAGTTTTCCAGAATGGTCAGATGCGGAAACAGGTTGAAGTGCTGGAAGCACATTCCGACTTCCCGGCGGATCTCGTCGATCTTTTTAAGGTCGTTGGTCAGTTCGATCCCGTCCACGATGATCTGACCGGCCTGGTGCTCTTCCAGACGGTTGATGCAGCGGATCATGGTCGATTTGCCGGAGCCGGAGGGTCCACAGATCACGATCCGCTCCCCGCGCATGACCTTCAGATTGATGTCACGCAGCACATGAAAATCGCCGTACCACTTGTTCATGCTCTTGATTTCAATAGCGACATCCGTTTCGGAAATCTGCATTTTCGACCGGTCGGCGGAGAGACTTTCCGCGTTGACTGCATTCTCGCTCATGAGTGTTACTCCAAAATTTCTTGAGCCGGCGCGCCGCGTTCCCCCGCGCGCTCCGGACGACATCGCTAGCGTTTGTGTCCTGTGTGCAGCTTCTTCTCCATAAAGATGGAGTATCGCGACATGCCAAAGCAGAAGACAAAGAATACCATCGCGGCGAAAAGATAGCCGGTATGCCCCTGACTGGGCGTCGACCAAGTTGGATCCGTGAAGGAAGACTGGATCTGCCCAAGGAGATCGAACATACCGACAATCAGCACCAGGGTTGTATCCTTGAAGAGGCCGATAAACGTGTTCACGATTCCGGGGATCACAAGTTTCAGAGCTTGAGGCAGAATGATGAGATACATCATCGGCCAGAAGCGCAGCCCCAACGCCATGGCGCCCTCATACTGCCCTTTCGGAATGGCCTGAAGCCCACCGCGCACCACTTCCGCCATATAGGCAGCAGAGAACAGGGTTACACCGATCAGAACCCGGAGCAGCTTGTCGAACGTTACACCTTCTGGAAGGAACAGCGGCAACATGACCGACGCCATGAACAACACTGTGATCAGCGGCACGCCGCGCCAGAATTCGATGAAGATCACCGAAACCAGCTTGATGATCGGCATCTGCGACCTGCGGCCGAGCGCCAGTGCAATTCCCAGCGGCAGCGACGCAACAATCCCTGTCACCGCAATCACCAGCGTCACCAGCAGCCCGCCCCAGACGGCAGTTTCAACATCCGTCAGGCCAAAATCGACCGAGCAGGCCAACAGCACGGCTCCAATGACAGCAGCGGTCCCGACAAACCCGGCCAGCGTCGGAGTTGCCTCTGAAAAGCTGTTGCCAAAAACAAGCATTTGCAGGAGCGCAAAGCCAATCCCGGCAATTGCAATCATCGCGACCAGGAACCATGTCCAGAACCCGATATCGAAATGACCGCCGGTTAACAGGATCAAAGCCACGAAGGGAAACACGCCCAGGAACAGGACCGCGTTTGTGCGCTTGAACGGTGCACTCGGAATTGCCAGCGGAATCAGTAGGGCCGCAAATAATGTAAACACAATGTCAACGCGCCAGATCTGGTCAGACGGATACCGGCCATAAATAAACTGCTTGAAATAAGCCTCCACATAAGCCCAACAAGCACCACTATGACCGCCATCCTGGGGAAGGCAAGCTTCACGGTTATCGCCCGTCCAGACCGCGTCGATCAATGCGAACTGCACAAATGGCTGGATGATTGAATAGGCAAGCAGCAGCCCAAACATGGTAAGAATAGTGTTCCCGATGGACGAGAACAGGTTTTGCCGCATCCAGCCGATCGGACCGGTGGTGGAGACCGGCGCCGGTAAACGTGGCGCCTCCTCCGTGCGGATCTGAAACATTTCAGAATTGGTCATATTAGGCGCCCCTTATCTTTCCACGAGCGCCATGCGCTGGTTGTACCAGTTCATAAAGGCGGAGGTGATCAGGCTGAGCGACAGATAGACCGCCATCCAGATTGCGATGATCTCAATAGCTTGACCTGTTTGGTTCAGCACCGTTCCGCCCACAGACACCAGATCAGGGAAAGCGATGCCAACTGCCAGAGATGAGTTCTTGGTTAAGTTCAGATACTGACTCGTGAGAGGAGGAATAATGACGCGCATTGCCTGCGGGATGATCACAAGACGAAGTGTCGGTCCCTGACGCAGTCCGAGCGCATGGGCCGCCTCGGTTTGCCCGTGGCTGACAGCCTGAATCCCAGCCCTAACAATCTCCGCAATAAACGCCGCCGTGTAAATCGACAACGCGGCCGTTAGCGCCAGGAATTCCGGAATGAGATTGAAACCAACGCCCAATTCGAAACCACGCCGTAAAATCGGACCGGTTTCAATGAAGTTAGGATACTCAAGATACATTGGCATTCCGGTCACGAAATACGTGATCACAGGCAGGCCCAAAATCAGCCCGAGGCCGGCCCAGAAGACCGGGAATTGCTGGCCGGTTGTTTCCTGACGTTTGCGGGCCCAACTGGAGACCACAAACGAAGCAATGATCCCCACTATCAGAGCATATCCGATGAACTCTGAGCCCGTCTCCCAAATCGGTTTGGGTCCGCGGAGACCGGCAATATTCAGGTGGAAACTGTCAAAGAAGAAGGACCATTTGTCACGTTTTCCTGGAACAGCACGCAAAACTGCAAAGTACCAGAAAAAGATCTGAAGCAGCAGCGGTACGTTTCTAACAAGCTCAACGTAACAGTAGGCTATCCTGCTGATGACCCAATTGTTTGATAGTCTGGCGATTCCAACGACAAATCCAATGATCGTCGCAAGGAAAATACCTACTGCGGCGACTAGTATTGTGTTCAGCACCCCAACAAGAAGGGCCCGACCATAACTCGACGTTTCCGAATAGGGTATAAGCGACTGAATGATGCCAAAACCAGCTGTGATGTCCAAGAAACCCCAGCCTGAGGAAATATTCTGCCTTTCCAGATTGGCGATTGTGTTCGTTACGATAAACCACCCAAAGCCAATCAGCGCAGCGATCAGGAGAGCCTGATAAAAAAAGCCGCGCACTTTGGGATCATTCACCAACGAAGCACGCGCCGGCGCCTCCGCCGATTCCTGCTCCATTACTGCCATAGAACCTCGCCCAAGTTCACGGAAAGAGCCCGGCCCGAAGCCTCTCCTCTTTCGCGTCACAACTGCTTCATCCCTACGCGCTTTTGCGCAATTCCCCTATCGGTCGCGAAGCAGCTTGGTCCCCACGTGTGTCCGGCTTTGCGCCAGTCTTATTACGTGGACTTGTTTTGTTGAGGGTTCCGGCGGAAGGCCGCCGGAACCCCGGAACCTCAAAAGAGAGGTGTTAGCGGATCGGCGGAGCGTAGAGGAAACCACCATTGCTCCACAGTGCGTTCACACCGCGGGAAATGCCGAGCGGAGTGTCCGGACCGACATTGGCATTGAAGGATTCTTCGTAGTTGCCGACGCTCTTGATGATGTTGTACGCCCAGTCGTTGGACAGACCAATGCCTTCACCGTAAGCACCTTCAACGCCGAGCAGACGCTTGACGGCCGGATTGTCGGAAGACTTCATGTTGTCAACGTTTTCGGATGTAACGCCGAGCTCTTCAGCGTTGATCATCGCATTGAGGGTCCATTTCGCAATGTTGAACCACTCATCGTCGCCCTGACGAACAACCGGTCCAAGCGGCTCTTTGGAGATGATTTCCGGCAGAACCATGTGGTCTCCCGGGTTGGTCAGCTTCAGGCGCTGGGCATAAAGACCGGAAGCGTCCGTGGTGTAGACGTCGCAACGGCCAGCGTCATATGCAGCCACAACCTCATCGGCCTTTTCGAAGGCCACGATTTCGTAGGGCATGTTGTTGGCGCGGAAATAGTCGGCAACGTTCAGCTCGGTGGTGGTGCCGGTGTTGGTGCAGACAGAAGCGCCGGACAGTTCAAGTGCAGAGGTCACACCCAGGTCCTTACGGACCATGAAACCCTGACCGTCATAATAGTTGACGCCAGCGAAGTTCAAGCCCAGCTGGGTGTCCCGGGACATGGTCCAGGTGGTATTACGGGACAGGACGTCCACTTCACCGGACTGCAGCGCGGTGAAACGCTCCTTGGCAGACAGCGGCGTGAACTTTACGGCAGTCGCATCACCGAATACGGCAGCGGCCATGGCGCGGCAGACGTCAACGTCAAGACCGGTCCAGTTCCCCTGTGCGTCCGGATTGGAGAAGCCCGGCAGACCCTGGCTCACACCACACTGGATGAAGCCCTTTGCCTTGACATCTTCCAGGGTTGTCGCACTCGCAGCCGAAGAGGCGGCGACGCCCATTGCAGCGCCGAGTACGAGTGGAAGGATTTTTTTAGTCATGGATATGCAGCCTTTATTTGTTACCCATACTTTATTTTTTTGCTGTGGCTGAACGAGTGAAATCCTCAACGTCCGTTCCCGAACGAGCGCCAGCTGTTGCAGCGGCGTCCTCCAGAAATCTCCCGCTCTACCCAACATGTTCATACGATGGCATTTGGCTGTGCGGGTCAAGTACTTGCTGTCACTATCTCGTCAAATTTCGGAGCCTCTGGCAGGTTTTAGCCACGGCCCTATGCACAAATAGCGAACATGGCTAAATCGAAATCATTCAATGCCTAAAATGAGTTCATCCTAATCCAGCCGTCCGGTTCGAGGTATTAACCTTAAAAAAAACTTGCCCGCGAAAATAACACCTCCGCACCGGTGAATTGCGCTTGTTGCGGCCGCATGCCTAGGCCTAGGATGATGGCATCCAACAGGGCTTTTGCGGCCCTCTTTTCACCACCAGCCCATTAAGATCTGCCATGCCGAATTCAGATTCGAAGCCCCCCCTGAAACCTGACACCAGATTGACCCATTCAGGGCGTGACCCAAGCGCCTTCCACGGTTTTGTCAACCCACCCGTCGTGCACGCATCGACCGTACTGTTTCCGGATGTGGAGACCATGGCAAGCGGCGGCCAGACCTACACCTATGCGCGCAGGGGCAACCCGACGACCGATTCCCTGGAAGGGGCGCTGGCGGAGATTGAAGGCGCAAAAGGGGTAAAGCTCGCCAATTCGGGACTGAATGCGGTGGCGCTGGCGATCCTGACCTGCGTCAAATCCGGCGACCACATCCTGATCAATGATACGGCGTATCATCCAACACGGCATTTTGCCGACATAGTTCTGAGCCGCTGTGGTGTGTCAGTTGACTATTATGATCCGGCGCTCGCCGGTGAGATCAAATCCCTGTTCCGCCCGGAAACAAAGGCCGTCTTTACCGAGGCTCCAGGCTCCCTCACCTTTGAGATGCAGGACATTCCGGCCATATCTGATGCGGCCCATGCAGCCGGTGCGCTTGTTTTGATGGACAACACTTGGGCAAGCCCCCTGCACTGCCAGCCAATTGCCCTCGGCGTGGATCTCTCCATCCAGGCCGGCACAAAATATATTGTCGGTCATTCCGACGTGATGCTGGGTACAATTGCTGCCAGTGAGCGGGCCTGGGCAAGCCTTGACGCCGTGCACGGGGCTATGGGCAGCCATGTTGGGCCCGATGACGTATATCTTGGTCTGCGTGGGTTGCGCACCCTGTCGGTCCGGCTGGAGCGGCACCAGAAAAACACCCTCGCCGTACTCAACTGGCTCAAAGACCAGCCACAAATCAGCCGCCTCAGATATCCAGCCCTTGAATCCGATCCCGGTCACGCAATCTGGAAACGTGACTTTTCCGGCGCCTCTGGCCTGTGCGGGTTTGATTTTGCCGATGGCACATCGGCGGCTCAGGCGTCCAAATTTCTGAACAGCCTGTGTTTGTTTGGCCTTGGCTATTCATGGGGCGGATTCGAAAGCCTTGCGATCCCGGTCAAGCTCAAGGGCGCACGCTCCGTGTTCCGCCCTGATGATAACCTTCAGTCCGTGCGCCTTCATATCGGCCTGGAAGATCCGCAGGACCTGATCACCGACATGCGTCAGGCGCTGGAGAAAGCCTTCGGCTGACACAGGACCTCCCGGCCAGGGCGAAGCATAGCAAGGTTCAACAGCGGCAGGATCAGATAGTTGGATCCTGCCGCTTTTCCTTGAAGATAAGCCACAAGTTCCGGAAATAGATCACCAGCCCGAGCCCCTGCCCGGCGATAAAGACCGGGTCCTGACGCTGGATCGCATAGATCAAAAGCAGAGATCCGCCGGCGATGGAAAAGAACCAGAACGCCACCGGCACAATCGACCGGCCAACCCGTTCCGACGCGATCCACTGGATCACAAAGCGCATCATGAACATGCCTTGCGCGAAAAATCCCAGGATGATCCAGAAGTCGAACTGTTCAACAAAGACGGTATGCAGCCAGTCGTAAAGAGCACTCATTTGGCAGGTCCATTCGGTCCAGTCGGGTTAACACCCGTTGTTTTTATCAAGGCGGGTCCAGCGCCAGTCAGGTAAGCGGCCGCACGGACGGTCTCTTTTTTCTGCGGCGCCGCAGCCACCAGACCCCCACCAGATCCAGTATGCCAACGAGGGCCCGGTCAAAAATACCGTATTTCGAGGTTCCATGACGGCGCTGGCGGTCCTGAACATCGATATGGACAACATCAAAGCCTTCGCGGATCACGAGGGCAGGCAGGAAGCGGTGCCAGCTGTCGAAATAGGGCAACTGCAGAAAGACTTCCCGGCGCAGAGCCTTCAGACCACAGCCGCTGTCACGGGTCTTGTCCTTCAAGATCGCGCCTCGGATCTTGTTCGCAAATTTCGACGCATACCGCTTGGCCAGGCTCGCCTTGCGCCCCAGCCGCTGCCCGGCCGCAAGCGCGATGTCAGGCCCCGCTGCCTGCAGCGCATCGAGCAGCTGCGGGATATAAGCCGGATTGTTTTCGCCATCGCCGTCAATGGTGGCAACCACGTCCCCGCGCGCATGCTGCACGCCGGTCCGCACGGCACAGCTTTGCCCGCAGGAGCTTTCGTGGCGCACCGGGCGCAGCCAGTCATGGGTGGCCGCGTAATCCTGAAGCACGATATCGGTCCCGTCGGAAGAACCGTCATCCACAACGATCACCTCAAACGTCCGGCCCGAGAGGGCCGTTTCGATCTCGTCCAGCAAAATGGGCAGGTTCTGTGCCTCATCCTTTGCCGGAACGACAACCGTCACGGCCAGGGTTCCCTTGCTGGCCGCAAGACCTTCAAGATAGCTTTGTGTCATGAAACTGTCCGTTCCGTTTCATCCGCAGGCGCGGTTTCGTTCAAGACCCGCGTCAAGCCGCGCTGGCCACGCAGCACCTGCCACGCTCTGCGGCCACATGCCTTGGCAGAGCGCGCATTCATGTTCGGCTCGATCTTGCCAGAGGCATTGAGATGAAATCCGATCCGGCGGCTGGCCATGGCGCGGACTGTGAAGAAAGTGAAGGTCATCCCGAGCAGGGTTCCGGCAATCACATCACTGGGGTAATGGGCGCCGACCATGACACGGCTGAACGCGAGCCAGAACCCGGCCACAATGATCAGCCAGCGATAGGCGGGAAAGATAAAGGCCAGCGCAGTGGCAAGGGCTGCAACCGTGGTCGAATGTCCCGACGGAAAGCTGGTATAGGTGCCATCAAAAGCCAGAAAGTCGAAGCGGACCGGACCGACTTGCTCATAGAGCTTCGGCCGGGCCCGGCCAAGGGACCATTTGAAGGCGATCGCCAACAATCCGGTTGCAGCGACTGAATAGAAGATAAAGGCCGCATAGGTGAAGACAGAGCCGACCGCCATGCGCAGACGGAACGCGAACCGGCTTGCATCCTGCGCCAAAAGAAACAGGCACACGAGGCCAGTCGAGATCAGAATCCAGTCTGCCTTGCCAAAATCGGTGAAAGCGCGGAAGGCGTTGCGATATTCATTGGGCAAGGACCGGAGCCAGGGATAGGTCGGCACATCAAACACAACAACGGCCACCCCTACCGTCAGGAGCAGGATGGCCAGGATGTCCTGCGGTCTTTGCCCCGGAGGCAGCGGATCCAGATTGTGTCGGACCCGGTCCCTGCGGCCGGAAAAAAGCATCCCGGCCCGGCGGACATTCCCGCGCATCCGCGCCAGAATCCGGCCTGTACCGCTATTGCTGCTTGTCATTTCCGTTTTGTGCACCCGTGGTTCCCGCTGCGGCCGTTTGGTAAAGCGCGATGTCGAGGTCATCTCCACCATTAATATTCAGGCCGTCTACCCTTTTTCGGACCACGGGCACAAGACCATTCTCCTTTGCAGCAGCCAAAAACGCCGCTTCATCCCGGCTTTCTATGACGGCAACCCGGCAGGAATGCGTCTGCCCCGCCTCCGGCTCCGCCAGGAAGTCTGCCGCCCCTTTCGGTGAAATAATCTTCGTTCCGGTCCCTTCCAGGAAAATAAAACTCGGTTCGTGGAACCCGGCGGTCACGACCTGCCGCGCGGATTTTTCGCCGCATCCAGGGATCTCATCAAGAGCGGCCACAAGTCTGGGGCTGACCCAGATCGGGGTCAGGGCCGGGCCAACAAATCCCCAGACACCGATGGCCACGCTGATCCCGCACAGGGCCGCCGACGGCAGCGCCTTGAGCGCGGGCCCACGCAGGAGACGGGACGCGGCAGCCAGCGCGAATCCGGCCCCAATACCCACCAGCACCACGCCCGGAGGCGATGGCCAGGTCTTCAACACAAACGGTCCGGCAAAGGCCGCAGCCGCAAGGCCAACAGGGGGCAGTGCCAGGAGGACCGCAGCCAGGATCCGCGCCCATCTTTTGGCGCTCTCCCCAGCTCCCTCCAGCAGGGCGGCGGCCACCGGCAGCGCCAGCGCAGGCAGGAGCGGCATGGTATAGTGCGGCAATTTTGTTGCCACCAGCTCGAAGACAACCCAACTGGGCACGAACCAGCAAAGGGAAAAGACAACCAGAGGGCTGGCCCGCTCTTTCCAGACCAGCGGCAGCGACAGGACGAAAAAGGCAGGGAGCGGCCAGAACACACCGAGCATGGCCACCAGATGTGTCAGCGGTGGCGCGCCATGTCCTTCCTGGCCTTGGCCCACCTTGCCAAGAAGATCCTTGCCGATGGCCTCGGTAAAGAAGGTCCCGTCCGTCGCAATCCAGATGGCGACGAACCAGGGGGAGACAAGAAGCAGGAACCAAACCAGTCCGAGCAGCGGTGAGGCGGCCTTGAACCATTTCGCTTTCCGCGTCAGGGCGATCAGGGCCACCACCGTCAGACCGACGACCATCGGGCCAACCGGCCCCTTGATGAGAACGCTGCCGGCAAGCGCTGTCCAAAAGACAAGGCTGAGACCCCATAATCGTTTTCCCGGGTCCTTCAACCAGATCCGAGCCAGGGCCCCTTGCGCGATCAGAACCGTCGCAAGCAGAACCGCATCTGTTTTTGCAAGGCGCGCCTCCACCCCGACAATAATCGCCAGCGCAACGAACATGCCCACGATAAGCGCCCCAGCAGGCCCCAAAAACGCCCGCGCCATCCAGAAGGCTGCAAGCACACTGAGCACAGCCCCGAGCAAAGACGGCAAACGGTACGTCCAGAGCGGAGCGTCGGGCCCAAGGCCGGTCAGCTTCACGGCGCCCGCCTGAAGCCAATAGATGCCAACCGGCTTCTTGTGGCGGGGCTGGTCCTGGAACCTTATGTCAATGTAGTCCCCGCGTTCCAGCATCTGCTTGGTCGCCTGGGTAAAACGGGGTTCATCCCGGTCCAGAGGCGGCACAGTCCATTGCCCCGGAACGAACAGGACCAACGCAAGAAAGAGCAGTATGAACGGGGCCGTGATGTCATGCCCGGTCAATTTCAACCAGAAAGGTTTCGGGAATGGATGTTTTTCAGAGCCGGTCTCTATGCCATTCGAGCGGTCTGGAGACACCGGCACAGCCTCCTCAGCCAGATCAACATCGGCGGGCCCGCTTGTCCCGCCGGCCCCTGTCCGGTTCAGTCCCTGCCCATCCGGGCTGCCGCTCTCATTTGCCATAAACACCGTTTCCAATGTCAAAACCGCCTGGTGCCTTCTCAAAAGCCCCCACCGTTGCAGCTTCTCCTACATGAGCTTTCCAAAAAGGGAAACAAGAGCTTGCCCTCTTGAAGCACTTGGCTATCGTTCGCTCACCTTGTCTACACACCGAGTCACCAGGTTTCCACATGACTTTGATCGCGCAGATTACGGACTTGCATCTTCGCCCGCGGGGGCTGGCCTGCTACCGGGTTTCCGACACCAACATGATGGCCGAGCGGGCGGTCCGTTCCCTGAAAGCCCTGACCCCGGCCGCAGACGCGGTTGTTGTGACCGGGGACCTGACGGACCGGGACGACCCGCGCGAATATGCCCTGGCCCGGCAAATTCTGGCGCAGCTGGAGCTGCCGGTCTATCTGCTTCCGGGCAACCACGACAGCAGCGACACCATGCGCCGGGAGATGCGGGACTTTCCCGGTCTCTGCGAGACCACTGGCGGAAAAATTCACTATGCAGCCACCATTGGTGGTCTGCGCTTGATTGCGCTCGATTCGCATTTGCCCGGCAAACCGTCCGGAGAACTTGGCACGGCGCAGCTCAGCTGGCTTGACAGGGAACTCAACGCCAGTTCCGAGCCAACGTTGATTGCCCTGCACCATCCACCAGCCCTGTCCGGGATTGCCCATATGGATGCCATGGGGCTACAGGATGCGGCGGCTCTGGCTGAGGTTCTTACCCCTTACAGTCACGTGGAGCGGATTTTGTGCGGCCACCTGCACCGGCCGATCATCAGCAGCTTTGCCGGAACCGTTATGACGCTGGCGCCGAGCACCGGGCATCAGGTGGACCTGGATCTGACCGGTAAGGGCGATGCCCTGTTCACCTTTGAACCGCCTGCCTATTTTCTGCACTACCATACGGACAAAGCTGGCGTGGTCACCCACATGGCCTATGTGGAACGCTATCCGGGACCGTTTCATTTTTTTGCCGATGACGGGGTAGTCTGGCCTGGAGACGAACCCTCATGAACCCCATAGGTCACAGTATAAGCTTGAAAGCGGCGCTGGTGGTGCTCGCCCTTCTGGGCCTTGCTGCCTGCGGCGCCCTGCCCGGGTCCGGTGAGCTGGAAAACAGGACCATCTTGACGGATCAGAATGTTGACACAGCTCAGATGCTGTCCATGATCAACGCTTACCGGGCACAAAACGGCCAGCCGCCGCTGCAACACGATCCCTCTCTTGACGCCGTTTCCCAGAAGATGGCCCGGCACATTGCCGGCCGGGATAGCATGGACACCTGGGCGCATAGCGCGTTCGGCCTTTCCCAAAGGCTCGACAAGGCCGGATATGCCAATTACGCGGCAGCGGAGAATCTGGGCGCTGGCTATGCCGACCTGCCGGCCGCCTTCCGGGGCTGGCAAGGCTCGCAAGGGCACAACAAAAATCTGCTCAATCCCTATGTCACCCGGGTCGGCATCGCAAGAACCAATCGCAACACAGGCAAATGGCGCAATTTTTGGGTTATGACCCTGTCCCGGCCAGTCGCAGACGGGCGCCCGGATCTCAGGCAAAAGGACAGATAAAAAAGGGCGGGAAATCCCCGCCCAGTTTCTTCCAGAGATCGGACGACCCAATCGCCATCCGGACACCCGCCCTCAATTGTTGAGTGCAAGAGTCATGTTTTAATATCTCCCGCGCAGGCCCCTGTCAATCTCAGGACATGTCATTCCAGAGCTGCCGCAAGTGTCACCAATGCTCGCCCACTCCCGGTTTCAAATGGGTCCCAAAGGGAAGCAGCTCAAAAGGGAAACGGCCGCGCGGCGAATTCCGCTTCGGTTCCAGGTGTCTTACGAAGCCCCCTGTCGACAACCCCCTGGTAGAGCCGCTCCTTGCCGAAGCGGGGCTCCCAGCTGCAAAGATCCTTCGACAGAAGCTTAATGCACGGAATGTTCAGATCGGACCGGGTGGCCTCGAATTCCCAGATTTCCATGCCCTTTTCCTGGCAGGCCCGTAAAAGCTGGTTGTAGCAAAATTCATCTGCCAGCCCCTTCGGGTCCGCTTGCGGGACCCGTTTCAGGGGTAAATCCTCCAAAATCGAGGATGTACGGGCATAGGCAAGATGCGTTGGCAGTGGACCGGACCGGCCAGTTTCAGCCTCCTGTCTGCGATAGGCCTGTTCCATCAATGACAGGGAATTTTCAGATTGGAGCAGCTCAGTCACCGCCGAAAAACACGCAGATTCAAGGTTCCAGCCCGCTGACGCTCCAAAAGCTGCATGATATCCACCGTCGCCGTAAGAGACCGCAATCACCACATGAACCGGTAAATCCGTATCGACATGATAGACACCCCAGGACCGTGGTTGTTCATCGAGAAATTCGACAAGCATTTTGGGCAAAACCGGTCGAATTTGAGTAAAATGCAACCTAGTTATCCCCAGGCGGTTGTACCACGCCTGAGCCACGGCATCCCGCTCCACAAGTTCCAGAAGAGCGCGCTCCCGAGCGCCCTGCACATCCTGCCAAACCGCACACCCGACAGATGAGGCAAGTCCCTGCCCCACCGCCCCATCGGAAGTCGCTTCACCGAACAAAAACGCGATAGCTGGAAGCAGCTTTCGCTCACCCCCTCCAAGACGAACGACCTCTACTTGCCTTAAGGTCATTACAGCATCGTCGGACACCCCAGCGGTCGCATTCTCAGCAGCCTCGCCCTCCACCGCCAGACGCGCTTTCCACTGCTGCTTGCTAAAGCCAAGCAAACGTCCAATTTCTACCAGTGATTGTTTTTGAGATGTGATCTTTACCCTGGTATCTCCAGCCCCTTGAGAACAAAGACTCACTCTCTCAGCAAGTTCTCCTATACAACTTAAAGATGCTTTCTTTAGTGTGGCCCCCTGGCCTCCGGCTGGGATAGGACGGTACAAGCCGCCCGGACTGGCTGCGCCGTCTGCAGGAGGCTGGATCAAACCGGTGCAAAACTGAATAGGACACCCGCGCCGCTCGAGCGGAACAAGGCGGAACTCAAATTTGGATATAAACGGCAGAAAGAGGCGCAAATCTTCGCACAAAAGTGTGAGTTCGCCTGGGTCGTTCTCCTGACTTTGGGACAGAAGTCCGAGAGCACAGAGATCGCCTACAATCTTGTCTTGTAAAGACCCGTTTATACGCACCCTGCCCCACTTCGCGCTTGGCCTTGAGTCACCCTAAAAACGCCGGCAAATCAGTTCGAAATTACTAGTTTTCGCGCAACAATTGCAACAGTTGACTTTCTAGTTTTCCTCTATTGAGCAATTTTTTTTGCTAGTTCACTATTTAACACGAAAAGGTTCAAATCAAAGTAAACGCTTACCCACAGAAAGTTTTTACTTTACCAAGAACACTTTTCTTTTTGGCCTAGTGACCATCCAACCACGCGCCAATCAACTGTACAACTTTCACTACACGAGGCTTGTTATGCACGCTAAAACGAACTCTAAGACCGAAATGGAAATCGGTGCTAAACTTGGTGACATTATCCAGAACGCCTCTGCCCGTCAGGATCTCATCGACAACCCTTCGCAGGTTCTGACCTCCGTTGGTGCAAAAGCCGATGTCGACATCCTTGCTGACACAGCTGATCTCGTTCACCTGGTTGTACCGGCACAGGTTGATGCCGACCGCGTCCAGGCTGGCGACGAAAGCTATTTTGAAGAACTCGGCCTGGCTGCTCTGGGCAGCTGCTTCTACGAAGACCTGCCGGAGTAAGCCGCTCCCGCCCGTCATTCCGCCTGGACCCTTGGGTCCAGGCGGCCTAACCTTCTGCAGGACGGAACCAAATGGCCCGCTTTCCCTATCACAAAAGCAATATCAAAGCTCTGGGCCGGTTGCTTGCGCAAGCGGCTGTCGACGAGACGGTGCGCACGGAGCTGGAAAAGGACCCCAAGCGGGTTCTGGAACAGCTCGGATTGCCAAAGGTGACAACAGACCTGCTCACTTTCCAGGTGGTGTCAGAGAGCAAGGACCGGAAGACGGTTGCTCTGCCCTTCAAGCTGAACAAAGACAAACTGACACGCAAAGACCCGAACTATCTGGCTGAGCTGTCAGACCTGTTTCCAAAAGCCTGCTTAAACTGAGCTGTCGCCGGTCAAAAGAAACTTTTGGACCATCTCCGCGCCCTTATCGAAATTGGCACGAATTCGCTTGTCCTGAAAGAAGTTCACCCGCTGGCGCCAGTCATTCGGGTCATGCAGGTCTCCAGGCGACTGTCTCAGCAAAGAAATCCGATGCTCACCAAATCGCTGCAGCGTTTGGATGGCCTCTTCATGGCGCCCGGCGCATAACAGGGCGGCTATCCGGGTGGTCAATCCGCCGATGCTGACGCCAGCCCCGCGTTCGATATGCGTGATCGCCCCTTCATAGTCTTCCGACGCAAAGTAGATATTGGCCAGATATTCATAAAAGACGCGAGGAACAAACGCGAACAGGTTGAAGGCCTTGTCCGCAGTCAACCGGGCCTCGTCCACATCCCCCGAAAAGGCCAGCCCTTCGGCAACCGACATGAGATTGGACGGATCAGACGAGCTTAACCGGCCCGCATTTTGAAAGGCACGCCGCGCTTCCTGGGGCATATTGGACAGGATCAGGGCCCAGCCGTAGACCCGCTGGTTCACCGCTTGCCAGGGATCCAGAACGATGGCCTGTTCGGCAAGATCCAAAAGATCGCTCATCCCGTCCGCGGTTGTGCGATCATGCAGCGGAAAATGCAGGGCCTGCTTCATGATGATCGAAGCCTTGCCCGCATAGGTGCGGGAAAAATTCCGGTTGGTCCGCTCCAGCTCATTCAAAAGGCGCATCGCCTTTTCATCGGACTGGGGGGTAAAATCCCATAACAGCGCCTCTGCTTGGCACCAGCGGGCGAACACGGATGTGTTGGCCGGATTACGGAGTTTGTCGGTCGCATGGGTATGGACCCGGCTGACGATATGGCTCGCAGCTGGAAGAATGCCGTTCCAGAAAGCAAGGTCGACAATTTCGTTGAAGACGATCTGGCCTGTGGCCCGGTCCTCAAACTGTACGACAACCTTGCCCGAGCGCTCATCATGGCGGAACCGCAGCAGATAGCTGCCCAGTTCATGCCCTTCCACAAGCGTTGGATCAGGCGCGTTTTCCTCGCCGAAATATTCTGAATGATAAAGGTCAAAGGAACGGAAGGATGACAGGCCGGACACAATCTCCTCGCGCAGATAGATCGCATCGTTCAGATTGGACTTTGCCAGCGAAGCAGAGACCACGTAGACTTCCGGGAGGGTGACCACCGTGTCCGAATTCGGCAAGGCCGTCAGCATGGTCTGCACCTCGCCCGGACGCCGGAATTCCTTTTCCTGCCAGCTTCCATCCTCCGGCTCGGCCAGCAGCGCCCGGGTCTCCCTGTCGGGCGCTGCATCCAGATGCAGTTTCATCTCCCGTTCGCAGGTCTTGAGCTGCTGCTCCGCCCGGTCCCGCTGTCCAAGTTTCAGATACAATCTGATGAGCACCCTGTGGGCCGATTCAAGCGCAGGGTCCAGCTTGAGCAAAAACCGGCCGCCCGCTTCCACCTGAACACCGCCATCCGTCGTGGAGATCTGATTGAGGTGCTTGAAGGCCGCCGTCATAACTTCCGAGCGCACCCGTTCACGCTCGATATGCAGCCAGTCTGAAAACTCCGGATCAATTTCCTCAAATCCGGTGAGGAACTCCCCCCGCCACAGGTCTTCGGCCTTCCGGAAGTCTTCAGCCCGCCCCCGCTCAAGCAGTTTGAGGAGCTGCGTTAAATCTGAGGAAAACTCTTCGGCATCCAGTTTGACGTGCCCTGCGGAGGTTTGAAGCACATCGAAACCGGCCTGCTCTTCGGCACTTTTCAACTGGCGCAGCGCCTGCCGCAGCGACTGCATGGCCTTAGTCCGTTCAGCATTGCTCCACAGAAGGTCTGCAAGGACCTCCCGGTGCGCGGTCATGCCGCTAATCCGGCTCAGATACCCCATAATAGCCAAGGCCTTACGAGTTTTTACCGGAACGGGCTCTCCTCGCTTATCAAGAAGCAAAGGACGCCCAAGACATGCAAGGCAGGACGCGTTTGCCATTGACTCCCCGTTTTTGGCCGCATGTGCAAGGGTGCTTGACAGCGCTGCTTCCAATGCCACACAACTACTATGTACAACAGCACCTTATCACGCTCTTGTCACGCTGCAACAGCATGCTACTTTTGGATGGTTACAGCAGCCGCGCTGCAAACAGCAAATCGAATATTGGTGGGTAGTGTCATGTCAAAGACAGTCAACAAAGCGGATCGTTCGGCCGCCGAACAGGAACCGGCGGTCGAAGCAATCAAACGCATGATTCGGTATACGAAGAAGGAAGCCGACAAAGATGGCCGCACCTTCTGTTCTTACTGCCTCGATATGGCGCTTCAGTCTCTTGAAGACGGCTCGGAAGAACTGGACATGATCCTGAAGACCAAGATCACACCGCTCATGGTTGGCCAGGCAGGCGCGGAACAGCGCAAGTCCTGATACCGGCGCACTGACCGGCACAGACAAGACGCACCGCGTCGGCGCATATTTCGTGCCCATGCGGGAACAGGCAGCGTCTTGATCTGCAGGTCCGCCCAAAGGTGTGCGCGCATATTGCAGTGCGCGCTCACGCTCTGATTTACCGAACGTTTTACGCCCCTCAATCACATTAACGGAGCTGATCACCGCACTCACTCCGCGTGCGAGAACCATGCTGCCGAAAACGTCCCAGACACAGACCTGCGTTGCCTAACGCCGCCGCCGGACGTCCATTCGGGGCAGACGAGGCGCGCCCCCGGTGCGGCACGAGGTTGTAACCCATGTCTCCGGTACAAACTGTGACCTATGTCTCCGGATCGGACACTTAAGAGAGTGGCGACCCCGGCAGGATTCGAACCTGCGACCATTCGCTTAGAAGGCGAGTGCTCTATCCAGCTGAGCTACGGGGCCTGATCTCTAAGTACTCTGCCTTCAGGCCGACTGTGACCCTTAAAATCGGTTTTACCCGGCCTGTCGATCCGTTTGCGCCAGTTTCAACAGACAAATCCGGATTTTTGCTTCATGACACGCTATCGGGTCAATTCTTAGTGGGTCCAGGGAGCGACCCGGTTGAACTTGAAATTATCCGCATAGGCCGTACCCTTGACCTTGCGCTCATGGGCTTTTTCCACCCGGTGGGCAATGCCATGGCGTTTGGCATAGGCCACAGCCTCTTCCTGCGTGTCGAAAGACAGCCTGACCTGCTGTTTCATATCCGAAGAGGACGTATAGCCCATCAACGGTTCAACGGATTTGGCCGTTTCCGGCTCATAATCCAGAACCCAGCGCTGGGTCTTGGCCTTGCCGGATTGCATGGCGGTCTTCGCCGGTCGGTAAATGCGCGCAACCATTTCGCTGCCTTTCAACAGAGCGTTGGGCCTCTCGGCCCATCCTTTGCTTTTTCCCGCCTTTGCATGCGAAGTCAACTCCGTTCTTGAAGGCAAGAGGTTCCCGCATGCCCAGGGTCGTGCAAACCGGTAGCCCCAGGTCTGCGCCTTTCCCGTTGAATCAGATGGCAAATCAAGGTGTGATAGTTTTCTGACAGAAAAGTATGAAACCCAATTCAAATCTTACGTCCTAAAACCGCCTGATTAATATTTAGAGTTGCAACAATAGATAAACTATCGAGATGGCATTTAACTGTGCAGTGTGCTAGTTAGCCACTTTAGCGAGAGCGCGGCTCGATTGGGCGGGACCTTTCCGGTTCGTGCAATTGCTTCGTTTTGATGCCGGCATTTGGCGCCGACACATTATTTTATAACCAGACTTTACTGAGCAGGACGCATGCATCACAACATTCATAAGAGGTTCGGGCCCTACCTGCCCGAACATGCCAGTCCGGGCTCCGGCACCATGGCGGCAACACCTGATACACTGTCTCCGCGCAAGCTGAAATCGGCCGTCGATGCGGCCAATCTCACCGAAATGTGGGACATGATTCTGACTCTCGACTATGGCGTCGCCAAAGTGGACGACCTGCCCCATGGTCGGCAGGACGAATTTCTCAATGTCATGTCGCTTCTCCTCCAGGCTTTTGACCGGTAGTCCCTCCGGTCTTTGATCCTTTTGGCACGCGTCAATTTCAAGCGGTGCGCCTGACTGATTTGAACCGGCCCATTTGACGAGCCGCTGCCTGGTGCGCAAGTCACCGAAGCCGGACGGGACCGGCAGCAGGCGACATGAGGCTGCTGCTGTCCCTGCGCAGGTCGTAGCTCAAAAGCTGACTAAGATCGCTCGGACCGCCCACCTCAGAAACAAGATCCTCCTCAAAAAGGGCCTCGCAGAAAGGTCCGGCAAAGCCCTCAGCCGCCCGGCGGGTCAAATAGGCAAGCACCCGCGTGCGCCCATGCCTGTCCTTGATCCGGTCCCGGAGAGCCGCCGTTGAAAACGCCTCTGCCATGATTAGAAAACTGGTCCGCGTGTCCTGGCAAATGCGGTGATCCGGGAAATTGGCTTCCAGCTCCCCAATGATGACCGGAAGCTCCAGCTCCTTCTCCTCCCAGTCCGCATAGGCTTTCAAGGCACTCAAGGGTGCCCGGGTTCCAGCCAGGCAGATCCGCAAAGTAGCGGGCCCGTTTTCAATCATGGGGGCCAGTTTCGCTTGATAACGGCTGTTGCGCAGCGTCTTGACCAGATACTCATAAAGGTCGTCTGAAAAGGTGTGCTTCCGGCACTCGAGCAAGTCGTCTCCGGCCCAAAGTTCCGCGCCGCAAGAGGCAAAAATACCCTGAAAAGCCCGCCTGACACTGGACGGGACCCGGCTCATCAGGTCGTTGTAATTCACGCTGGTGAGCAAATAGCTCGGACGGCTGGTGGCAAAGTCCCGCAAATAGGCTGCAAATTCATTGTCCACCGGGCCACATGTACCCTTCGCGACCGCATCAAGATCAAACAGAAAAACGTCCTGAACTGTGCTGACCGAAGGGGCTTCCGAAATCGATCCGGCCGGAAAAAGCTTTGCACTGAAAAACATATGCACACTCCTCAAATTTTGGCTCTGGAGCCGGTATGTGCAAAGATATGGCCAGTTTATGCTTAATGGCGCTCAGCATATTTTCCGTTTGTTTTCCAGCTATTTACATGGCGCGCTGGGCTATGGGACGCAGCAACCTGACCAGGCCAGCGCCGCTCAACAGGGAAGCCCGTGCCAGAATAGGGCACAGGCCTTCTGCATAAAATCCCGTAACGGCACCCCTTTTAACCATGGCCACCGCTCCAGCCTGCCCCGTGCAGCCCCCCGCTTTGTCTTTCCGGAAGCAGAATCCTAAGCAGCGAAGACGCCGTCAAAATCCCTGAAGCCTTTGACCTCGATCGGGTTGCCACTTGGATCAAAGAAAAACATGGTGCGCTGCTCGCCCGTCTCTCCTTCAAAGCGGACCACCGGGGGAATGTCGAACTGAATACCGGCATGTGCCAGCCGGTCCGCCAGGGTGACCCAGTCTTCCAGCGGCAGGACCACTCCCAGATGCGGCATCATTACCTTGTGATCGCCGACCTTGCCCGTGCGGGTAACCTCGAATGGCTTGCCGATATGAAGCGAGATCTGGTGGCCGAAAAAGTCAAAATCGACCCAAGTGTCCGTGCTGCGCCCTTCCTGGCACCCCAGCACATTTCCATAGAACTGTCGTGCCTCGTCAAGATCGGTAACATGATAGGCCAGATGGAACAGTGATCGCATGGGCGGTTCTCCTCGTCCTGCATGACAAGCGCAGCGCGTGTGCGGCCAGTTGTCAGCCAAACCGGTCAAATTTTGAGGAAAATGGTCGGGGCAGCAAGATTCGAACTTGCGACCCTCTGGTCCCAAACCAGATGCGCTACCAGGCTGCGCTATACCCCGAACGTTTGATTTTGCGGATGTAACTGCGTTCGTCTTTGAGGTCAAGAGGCCACAGACTGGAATTCAGAAGAAGAGCCCGGTCTCCCCGCCCCGTTTCGCTTTTTGCCCTATTCTCCGCCCATGGACGGGCTGGACACAAGGTCGCCCGGGCCAAAGCCCAGTTTTGCCGCCGTGCCCGCATTCAGTTCCAGCACATAGCGGGCCGGTCCATTGGAGGGAATGGTGTCTTCCGAATAAGGGCTCGTATCGGCAGCAATACTGACAATCTCGCCATTGGTGGCGATAAAGATGATATCGAGAGGAAGCGGTGTGTTCTTCATCCAGAAATACCGTTCGCCCTCAGTGTCGAATACGAACAACATCCCATGATCTGCGGCCATTTGATTGCGGAACATCAGTCCCCGGGCCCGCTCCTGGGCTGTTGCGGCTACCTCCACCCTGAAGCGGTGATCCGCGCCTTGCGCCCGCACAACGAGACTTTCCTGCACCAGCGAAGTTTGCGTGGTTTCAGCGCCAGCCCCAACCGCAGCCCCTGCCCCAAGACAGGCAGCGGCAATCATAAGCACTTTGGCAAATGTCGTAAGAAAACGCACGCTCATGGCACCTGAACCCGTTTTTGGCCCTGCTCTGACCTGCTGCATGGCCGTTGAAGACTGAAGCCTGCTGCCTTTGCCCCCCGCTCTGTCCCTGGACAGGCGGTTTTTGTTCAAAAGTGTGCGGAGCGGCTCAACCCTCACTTAAGAAAAAGGCCGGAAAAATCCGGCCTGCAAAAGAAAACATCTGTCTGTGGCGTCAATGCGACGCCGGAATATGCGTGCCGCTGCCCACGGGCCGGATTTCGGCGGCCATGCGGCCCTTCGGGCCGTCTCCGAAGCGGACCATCACATCCTGCCCCGGCCGCAATTCAGTGATCCCGAATCGGCGCAGGGTTTCCATGTGAATGAAGATATCTTCAGTGCCTTCGCCCTGGGTCAGGAAACCAAAGCCCTTGACACGGTTGAACCATTTGACGGTCGCTTTTTCAAACCCGCCTTCCGGCACCACCTGCACATGGGTGCGCGAGGGCGGCAGCTGCGAGGGATGCGTCGCCGTGGTTTCGTCCATCGACAGAATCCGGAAGGCCTGGAGGCCGCGCGGCCGGTCCAGCACTTCGCAAACAACGCGGGCGCCTTCATAAGCTGTCTGATATCCGTCGCGCCGCAAACAGGTCACGTGCAACAATATGTCGCCGTCTCCGCTGTCCGGCACGATGAAGCCATAGCCCTTGCCCACATCGAACCATTTAATTGTTCCGGCAATCTCGAATACGTCGACAGCAACGTCTTCTGCCACCGTATCGAGCGCGCGGGGTTCCCGAGCGGTCTTAACCCCCATAGCGATTGTGTCCCGTCTTTGGTCCGCATCATAAGGCCGAAGACGAGCTGCGACTCACCTGACGGCCGATTCCTAATAAAAGGATAACATTGCGCATAATGACGAGAAGCGAAATTGTGGAACTAACCACAGGCCATTTACGAAGTTTGAGGCATTTTTCTACCGAAACCCGCAAATGTTTGTGCCAGAGGGGTGCGCAGGACAGTAGAAGCCAATGAATCAAGCGGTGTTTCTTGTCCGTTGAGAATCACCAGTTCGGCGCCCGACTGAACCGCCAGCACCGGCAAATGGGCGGCCGGATGCACAAGAAGGGACGAGTCCAGAACCAGAAAAAGGTCACAGCGGCGCACCGCGTCAACTGCGCGCCCCAGCGCAGCTTCCGGCATCTGCTGGCCAAAACTGATCACCGCCGCCTTCAGCATCCCGCCACAGGCCTCACACCGGGGGCTGTCTCCCGCGCTGACCGCCTCGCGTTGTGCCTCAAGCTCCGCGTAGCGGCCGCAGTCCAGACAGGTTGCATAGGTCGAATTGCCATGAATTTCGATCAGCCGGTCCTGCGGAAACCCGGCGGCCTGATGGAGACCATCCACATTCTGGGTCACCAGACAGCTTATCTGCCCCGCTAGGGCCATCTCCGTCAGCGCCAGATGGGCCGCATTGGGCTGTGCCGCCTGAAAGAATTCCAGCATCTCGAACCGGCGGCCCCAGTCTTCCAGGCGGCTTTCTTCCGACACCAGAAAGTCCTGATATTGAACCGGATTGCGTTTGGACCATATGCCACCCGGGGAGCGGAAATCAGGAATTCCGGACTCTGTCGAGATCCCGGCCCCGGTCAGGGCCGCAATGCATCGGTCCGGCTCCTCCTGAAATCGTGCCACATAGTCTCGAGCTTCTGAAAGCTTGGTGATAAGTGTCATGAGCCGCTCCGGCACCTTCCGACCGATCCCTCGTTCGAGGACAAAGGACATAACATGCGATATTTGCACACGATGGTTCGTGTAACCGATATTGAAGAATCGCTCGACTTCTATTGCAACAAGATGGGTATGACGGAGATCCGCCGCACCGAAAGCGAAAAGGGGCGTTTCACCCTGATCTTTCTGGCAGGCGCCGACGACATTGAGTCCGGCAAGGCTCAGGCCGCCCCGCTTCTGGAGCTGACTTACAACTGGGATCCGGAAAGCTATTCCGGCGGCCGCAACTTCGGCCACCTCGCTTTTGAGGTCGATGACATCTATCAAGTCTGTGCGGATCTTCAGTCGAAAGGCGTGACGATCAACCGTCCCCCGCGCGACGGCCGCATGGCGTTTGTTCGTTCGCCGGACAATATTTCCATTGAACTGCTTCAAAAAGGCGAAGCTCTTGAAATCAAAGAGCCCTGGGCGTCCATGGGCAATACCGGCGAGTGGTAAGTCTGACCGGATTTCAATATATGCGGGCCCGGAACACCGGGCCTGCAAAAAATTGTTTCAAAGGCTCTTGCGGGCCAGACCATTCCCGCCTATAAGCCTCCCCACGACGCAGCCGCGTCGACCGCGCGCCCATCGTCTAGCGGTCTAGGACGCCGCCCTTTCACGGCGGAAACACGGGTTCGAGTCCCGTTGGGCGTGCCAATTTCTCCTTGAAAAATGGCATTCTGTGACGCACTTCAAGGCAGCTTGTCTTGACCGTGGGAGCAGGTTCTTTACGGCAATTCTACCTGCTCGCATACAATTGCACTTTGCGGGTTCAGCCGTAGACACTGACCTGACCGGTTGACTGCAAGCTGTTCCCATCTCACGCGCGCTCCAGTCCTCAGCTTTCAGACCAGCTTGTCTTTTGCGCTGTCTTCCCTGATGTCAGATAGCGGCGGGCAAAGCCTTTCAAACGCGAAGCGCCCCAACAAAACCGGTCGGCACGTTCCGTCAAAACAACGTCACCTCTTTCAAAAAGCCGTGCACTCCAAGGCTTTTCTCGCTATAATTCAGGGCTGGAACCGTTTAGCAACAGGTTTCATCAAGGTGGGTCTGGGCATTTGAATTTAAGATCACTTTCACCAAAACGAATTGTTGTGACACGAATTACATATCATTTAATGCCGCTAGGGTAGCGTTCTCTCATACAGGACCCAAACCCACAGCGAGATCGGGTCAACCCGACAGGCAAAATTGATCGACGAGAGGACAGGGCATGTTCAAACGAATGATCGCCGTGCTGGCAATACTTTTAACAGGGACAGCACCGGCCCTTGCCAAGCGTATTGCGCTTGTCATCGGCAACGGAGCCTATGAGCACACCGTCCCCCTTCCCAATCCGGCCAATGACGCAGAGCTGATGGCAACCAAGCTGCGCAGCCTCGGCTTCGAGGTTGTCGCCGGTCAGGATCAGACCTACACGGACATGCGCCGGTCTGTGATGGAATTTGCGAAAAAGGCCTATGGGGCAGAGATTGCTCTGCTCTTCTATGCGGGACATGGCATGCAGGTGGCAGGCCAGAACCTGCTGGTGCCGATTGACGCGAAAATCGAAGACGAAACCTCTCTCGATTTTGAAACCATTTCCGTGGACTTCATCATGCGCCAGATGTCGAAAGACGTGAAAGTGCAGATGGTGTTCCTGGATGCCTGCCGAGACAACCCTCTGGCACGGACCCTGGCCCGCCGCATGGGACCGAGCCGGTCCGGTAGCCTCGGCGCAGGTCTGGCGGAAATCAAGGTCCAGGAAACCGGCGGGGAAGGCTCCGTGATTGCTTTCGCCACTTCCCCCGGCGACGTCGCGCTTGACGGAGAAGGTCAGAATTCGCCCTTCACCTCCGCCCTTATCCGGCACATCGACACCCCCAATGCGTCGATCCAGACAGTCATGACCCGTGTCACCGGCGATGTCTATGATGCAACGGAAAAGCGGCAGCGCCCCTGGGTGAATGCCTCGCTGATCGGGGAAGTCTTTCTCAACAAGAAAGCTGAGACCCAGGCCAGCACCGAAGTGGCCTCACTGGGAACAACCGCGACCACCGTTCCGGATCAGGCCGTTCAGAACGCGGTAACCGCTGCTGCAGCCAGCACTTCTGCCCAGCCCAATCTTGACTGGGAACGGGAAAAGCTGATCTGGGAAGCTGCCAAATCCAGCGATACGGCTGCCGATTATGAATCCTATCTGTCGGCCTATCCGAATGGCACCTTTGCCGACTTCGCCCGCAATGCGATCAAGCGCAAAACGGAAACGCCCCAGGTCGCGGCGGTGAACCCGGCTGGCACGGCGGGCCAGTCCACTGGTCAGACGGCTGCATCCGCCGGAGTTGTGGCGACCCTGCCGGATCCCCAAAAGGCGATCCCGGGCACGCCCCAGACCGAAGCCTCCATGGGCTGGAACCGCACGGCACGCCGGGAAGTCCAGACCCGCCTTAACCTGTCAGGTCATGATGTCGGCCGTCCGGACGGCGCCTTCGGCCCCAGAACCAGGGCTGGTGTCACCGCCTGGCAGACAGCCAATGGCATCGTGCCGACCGGGTATTTCACCGCCGCCCAGTATGCGCTCTTAACCACGCAGACTGCGGTGCAATACACAGCCTATCAGGCCGAGGTCAAACGCAAGCAACAGGCTGCAGCGGCATCTCGCAGCACCACACGGCGCACGAACACCAATAGTCCGCAGCGCACGACCAACAACCGCCGTGCCCCCGCCAACAATGGCGGCAGCATGAACCCGGCAGGTGCCGCGTTTATCGGCGGCGTTGTCGGCGGCATCATTGGCGGCGCTATCGGCCGCTGATCCGCAGCTATTGCCAAGACATCAGCGGCCCGGACTTCGTCCGGGCCGTTTTTATGTTCACTCATTGGAACAACAATCAATCGAGCGTAAGGCTGACCTTGTGGATGTCCGAGGCCCGGGCCGCGTCCAGAACATCGACCACCTGCTGGAATTCCACATCGGCAGAAGGGACCAGCACCGCTGACCCCGCGCCAAGACCCGCCAGACGGTTCAGTTCCGCCTGCAAACCGTTCAAGGAAACAGGCTGGCCATTGACAGTCATCCGGACAGAGCCCGTGCCCCCCTGCCCCTTGAGGCTGATCAGAACCGCCGGGACCTGGACCCCACCGAATTCCTGACGCGGCTCCTGAGCCGGGTCTTGGCCTGCGTTCACGCCCAATGCCACTTCCAGCGGCCTCCAGATGCCGAAGGAAGAAGACAGCAGAAAGAACATGACCAGAATGAAGATGACGTCGATCAGTGGCGTCACCGGAATGCGTTTGCGCCTTGCAAGCGGGGGGCCGATCCGGATCATGTTCTTGGCACTTCTCCTCGTCCATCCCCTGTAACTTCACCGAGAACAGCCAAAAGCACAATGGTGAATGCCAAATTGACGTGCCCGTTCTTCTTCCTTAGCGTAACTCACACAAGAACTTCCAGGGAGCCCCATGGCAAAAGCCAGTCACGACCGCGGCATTTTTTCCGTCAAAGGACTTTTGTACAAATGGCCGGCTCGGGCTGCCATTGCCGGGGGCTGGTGTTTTTTCGCCTTCATGGCCTCTGCCGAAGCCGGGCTCAGGGTCTGCAACGGCTCTGTCGATCTGGTAAACATTGCCATCGGCTATGAGACCGACGAAGGCCTGAGAACCGAGGGCTGGTGGACCATCACGGCCAATGCCTGCAGCCAGGTACTTCAGGAGCCGCTCAACGCGGCCAGCTACTATCTGCATGTGGCCGACGGGTTCGGGGAAAGCCGCCTTGGCGGCGATGTGACCCTCTGCATCCGCGAGGAAAAATTCGTCCTGTTCGACGGAGACCAATGCTGGCAACGCGGTCTGATCGAGGCTGATTTTTTCAAGATTGAAACAGAAGGGGCGCCGGATTGGACAGTCTTGTTGTCTTATGACTGAAATTTGTGTCTGATGGTCCGGCAGTCCGCATGGGCAGGTTTTCTTGAGGGATTTTTGAATGCGTTTTTCAAGCTTGTTTGCCATATTGGCGGCACTTAGCACCGTTCTGGCCGCTCAGGCCGCAGCGCAGGACCTGTCCGGCGAGATCAGCCTTGAACTCAATCAGGCGGAACCGATTGAGACCGGCGGCTGCCGGCTGGCCGTTGTAGCAACCAACGGACTGGAGCGTCCGATGAATGCCCTGGAACTTGAAGTCGTCATCTTCGACAAGAACGGGCTGGTCAACCGGTTCCTGAGCCTTGAATTTTCGCGCATTTCCGCCGGCAAGACAAAAGTCCTGCAATTCGATCTCGATGAGGCCTGCAACGACCTCTCTAGGCTGCATGTCAATGATGTGCAGAATTGCGTGCCGCCTTCGGTGGAGGATGTCTATTGCCCGGATCTTTTGAAGCTGAGCAACCGTTCCGGCGTAGCCTTTAGCGACTGACGGGGGCGTTCTGCCGTGGACTTCAACAGGATCATGGGCTGATTGATGGAAAGTTCCTCGTCCTTGCTGGAGCTTGGAGGGCCGGTTGTTCTGGTCCTTCTTGCCCTTTCGGTTGCTGCCCTGGCCGTCATTCTGGCCAAAATGGTCCAGTTCTCCACCTCCCGGGTCGGCCGTCACAATCTGGTGCGCCAGGCTGTTTCCCAATGGCGCAGCGGCGAACGCACCAAGGCAACCCAGCTTCTGCTCAAGGACACATCTCTGTCGGCCGCCCTTCTGCGCAGCGCAATGGAGTCTCTCCAGTTTCTGGATCAGCAGCCCCTGGGACCGCAGGAGCGCGATATCCGGGAGGAACGCCTCAGGGAGGAGATCTCCGCCCGGGCCGCAGACAGGCTGTTTGCGCTGGCCAGCTGGCTGAAAGCCCTTGATCTGGTCGCTCAGATTGCGCCTCTTCTGGGCCTGTTCGGCACGGTTCTCGGTATGATCGAAACCTTTCAGACCCTTCAGGATGCTGGCGCATCCGCCAGCCCAGGCGCCCTTGCAGGCGGAATCTGGGTCGCGCTTTTGACCACGGCCTGTGGCCTTGCTGTTGCCATTCCAGTCTCCGTGGCGGTCACCTGGTTCGAGACCCGGCTGGAAAAGGAACGGGCTGCCCTTGAAGTGATGCTGACCGGCGTCTTTACCGCATCGGCGACGGGACGACCCACGTCAGCGTAACACCTTGAAAGCAGTCAGCGTATAGACACCCGGCTGCTCCAGAACATCGGCGATGCGCGCGGCAGGCAAGGTGCCGAAAGCAGCCGGTTGCTTGCCGGAGGGCCTGTTCCAGACCGCAAGCACCAGCGCCGTTTCCTCTGACCGCTCCGAGACCAGTGTCACCGGGATGGAAAACCGCCAGCCGCCAATTGGACCGGTGCTGGTTTCTGCACGGACGAAGCTCCGCCCGTCATGGATCTGACCGGCATCATCAATCAGATAGAGTTCAGGCGCGCCCCGGCCGCTCAAGTCAGCGCCATGGACCTCCGCCTGTGCAATGCGTGCCAGCGGCAAATCCCGCTGGATGACGCCGCCAAGCCTGGTCCCGCTGACCACTTCCGTGCGGTCCAGCTCCAGGAGACCGGGTGCCTCGATCCCCGCCGCCGCAGCCATCGCGGCCAGCAAAGAACATTGGTTCTGCGTAATCAGGCGCAGCTCGATATCCGCTTCATAGCCGTGGTCGGCCGCAAATTTTCGGTCAAAGGCCAGAAACGGATCAATCGCCGTGCCAAAAGCGGTGACCCGTGCGCTCTTTGCACCTGCAGACATGACAGACAGATGCGTGCACTCTCCCGCATCGTGGCTTGCAACATAGCCAGTCACCTTTGCAAGCGGGTCAATGCCCTCCAGATGATCCGGCGCAACCGTTTCAGCCGGCTCCGGTGTGACCGCACTGTCTGGAACCGCCACCAGTTCCGGCGCACTTGGACTGATCACCGTTCCCCCATGTTCAGATGGCTGAAGGGCCGCCAGACGCTCCTCAACGGGCACAACAGGTTTGATGGTGAGACCATTTTCCACCGGTGCAATTGCGGCCGGTGCGGGCCTGCTCACACGTTCAGGGCGCACGGGTTGTGCATCTGCGCCTGCATTCGGACTGCCTGCTCCGCCTGAACTGCCCGTCGAGGCCGTCTCTCTGGCTGACTGGACAGATACAGCCGCAACACTGGTGCTGCTGGTGACCCGTTGCACAGTGTGCACCGGTATCAGAGCGTTCCCGGTTGGTTTAACCTCCGCCTTTGGCGCTGAAGGCGGGCGCGACACACTGCTTACCGGTGTCTGCTGCAGGGGGCTTGTTTTGACCACCGGCATGGATGACAGCCGGCCAGCCTGTAAGGTCCCCGGTGCAACCTTGGCCCTGTCCGCGCGCACCGGCTTGTTTGCAAGGGGTTTGGAGCCGGACACACGGACGGCGGACTTGTTGGGAACCACATTGGAGGGTTTTATTATTTTTTCTGTTTTTGGTTGCTTTTGGGGCCGGACCTTTTCGATCGCCTCCTGAACTCTTTCTATTCCCCCTCCCCCTGTTGGGGCAGTTGCTAGGGCTGGGATAATTGGGCTTGGGGAAGGTCTCTTCGGAGTGATCGGTCCGGCTTCGTTCTGAGAAGGCCGGATGGTTTGAACGATGGTCTTTGGAGGCACAACGGCTGAGGCCACAGCAGCCGGTCGGATCGCCTCCCTTTGCGGGGGTATTTGCGTTTGCGCGGGTGGTCTATCTGCAGCGGGCCGCGCAACATGGTCGGCCCCGGTCACCGCCGCTTTCGAGGCAGCGCTCTTTGCCACACCAGCGGTGGGCACCTTGTCTGGTTGCACGTATGCTGCTGTCCCTGTCCCCACCAGCTGGGCTTTTTCAAAAACCAGCGTTTCACGCTCCAGAATGATCTCTGTCTGAGCGCCCTTTGATGGCTGTGTTTGTGTATGGTGCAAATCTGCAAGGCCAAAAACCACCAAAGCCAGGTGGACCGCGAGGGAGAGCGCCAGCACGAGGGGCCAGACAAAAACCGGGATAGCCGCCTCACGCGGCTCATCATAATAAGCAGAGGTCACGGCCGCTCCGCTTCAACGGTTACGAAGGTTATCTGGGTGACGCCCGCCTGCTTCAAACGGGCGGCAAAGGCCGCAATCGCGCCAACCCTGGCGCCTTTGTCGACCTGAAGCGACAAACGGTCTGTGCGCGCGGCAAGGGCCTGGAGAACACCGTCCAGCTCGCCCTCTTCAACAGGTGCTCCCTGGCTCCAGATCGCGCCAGACCGGGCCAGAACCAGACTGTTGGCAATATCGCCCCGGCCCTCCATTGACCGCGTGCTGGCCCACTCAAAACGCTCCGGCAAGGGCGGGCGCAAAGTGCCGGAGATTATCAGGAACAGGAGCAGCAGAAACACCACGTTGATCAAAGCCAGAGAGCTGTCGGCGCGCCGGTTGGCGAGCGGCTTCGGCAGATGGATCGGTTTTGTGTAGCGCTTCATGGCCGCTCCGCCCCCTGACCCCAACCGCAGAAAAGATCACGGCACCACTTTGACCGTCGTTGCCGTGGCCCGCAAGACCGGCAGATCCTGCATCAAGGCGTCAAAATAGGCACCTGCTTTCGCTTCTCGCCGTTTTGCGAGGCTGGCAACAAGATCCGGACCCACCAGCGAAATAATCAAACCGGTTTCCTCAGCCGGCGAATTCAGGGTCAAGGGCACAACAAACCCTGCCCCGCCGTCGTCCTGTTTCAGATACGGCGACAGGTTGACCACCTCGCCGCTGCTCGACACAAACAACAGCCCGAGATCGCCGGTTGACGGGTCAAAACCGGAAATGCGCCCGGCCATGTTTTCCCCGTTAGGAATGAGAGTGCGCTGCATGTCCAGCCGCAATTCGGTCTTTTCATTGCCCTGCGGGGTCGCCCGCAAAAAGGCGATCGCTGGACATTGCGCATCGCTGATGAGATTGACCTGGATCTTGGCCTCAAAGCCCTGAGAGCGGGTGAACTCGCTGTCAAACGCAATGAAAGGCGGTGTTCTGGAAGCAAACCCCTCAATCTCGGCGGCGTTGGCCGCAATTTGAACCGGTTGCAGATACATGCAGTCACCGGATTTATACGTCTGGACGAAATTGCGCACGCTCTGTTCCGGCGTCGCTGGCACCACGGGCACGCCTGTCTCTTGCGGCCCCGTCTGCGCGTTTGTGTCTGGTCCAGTATTCAAGCCGGTATCGATGTCTTTTGGGTCCGTAAGGTCCGGTGTCAGAACCGCCAGATCGGCTGGATCGCCCGCCCCGTCTCCGTCCCTGCCTCCATCTTGAGACAAGGTTGCCTTTTCCTCCGGCAGAGACGGCAATTCAATCTGATCAGGCAGCGCTGGAAGGCCACTATCACTTGCACTGCTGCCTGCCAAACCGCCACCGCCGGAAGTCCCGCCGTCCTGCGCATCCGGATCCTGATCCTGCATGGGGGACTGGATTGGTGCATCAGGCGCATTTTCGCGCGGCTGGGCCACCAGAACCGGTTTTTGATCCTGATCGGGAACGGTCTGCCCGACCAGAAAAAATACCCCCGCAGCGCCTACGCCCGCAAATCCGAGCAAGGACAGGCCTACCAGTATGCGCCGTCCCCAGCGGACAGGGGCTGCGGGGTGATCTGGCGTTGCTGTCTGGGGCGGCGGGCTGGCAGGCCGGATGATGGTTTGGTCCTGGACCGGCGGCAGCATCGGTGCCCCCAGGGTCCAGCCAGCGATCTCGGCCATGGAGCCGGGCCGGTTTGCCGGATCGGGCTGGAGCATTGCCTCAAGCAACGGGCGGAACCGGTTGTCTATCCCCTCCAGAGGCGGCACGACCCGGCGTTTTTCGATCATTTCCACCTGGGTGCCGCCCATGTCAGGCTGTTTGCCGGTCAGGCACTCAGCGATCACGAGCCCAAGGGAATAGATATCACTTCTGGGTGTTACCTTGCCTTCATGCAAGCCGACCTGTTCCGGCGACACATAGTTCACCTTGCCTGCAAAGCCGTCGCCTATGATGGTGGGCCCACCGGTATTGGCCCGCGAAATTCCGAAATCGATGATCTTGGCCTGTCCTACATCCCCGTTTTGCAGAATAATATTGTCCGGGGAAAGGTCCCGATGGATTATGTCCCGGTCATGGACTGCTTGCAGGGCAGCCGCCACCCGCACAACAAGGCGGTAGACCGCTTCAGGTTCCAACGGGCCGGATTCAAGCCGCGATTTCAGCGAGGGTCCGCCGACAAATTCCATTGCCAGGTAATAGACACCCAGCTCCGGTTCCCGGGCGAAGACGAAATACTGCGTCATCGCATCATGTTTCAATTTGCGCAGGATCTTGGCTTCGCGCTTGAACAGGTCCAGGATCAGCGAGTCTTTCGCAAATCTGGCGAGAAGCACCTTAATGGCCACCGGATCGCCGCTCTCCACGTCGCGCGCCCGGTAAACAGTCCCAATCCCACCATCGGCAATATGCTCTTCAATCTCGTAAAGATTGTTGAGCCGCGTTCCGGCGGGCAGCAAATGGTCTTCCGGTTTCATTGACCGGTCTCTCCTTTCCCAAAGGCAGCCTGATCAATATCCACCAGGACAACGGTTACATTATCGGAACCACCCCGCGCCAGCGCCCCATTCAAAAGGTCCCGGGCCACCGTTTGCTGCGCACCGTCCAAAAGCGTATTCGCAATCACAGCGTCTTCGAGATGACCTGTCAGCCCGTCCGAACATAACAGGAAACGGTCCCCGCGCCTCAGGTTTCCGGCCACCATCTCCAGCTCCAGATTCAGTCCAGAACCAATTGCCCGGGTGATCACGTGCCGTCTGGAAAAAGTCCGGGCCTCTTCTACCGTCAGGACATTCTGATCGACCAGTTCCTGGGCCTCCGTGTGATCGGTGGTCAGCTGTTCCAGTTCGCCGTTCCGGAACCGGTACACCCGGCTGTCCCCGGCCCAAAGACAGGCGAAGTCTGCTCCAAAGGTCAAAAGGGCTGCAATGGTGGTGCCCATGGCACCCGAATGCGCATCTGCCGCCGCCTTCTCGATTGCCTTTTTGGCGTCTATGACCCGGCTTTCGAACTGGTCCAGAAGATCTTCCGCACTTTGCGGCCCGGAAATATCCGACAGCGCGTCCTTCACCAGACCGGAGGCCAAAGCGCCAGCACTCAAGCCGCCGGCCCCATCCATGACTGCAAAAATACCCTTGTCCTCGTCACAGAAATACGTGTCCTGATTTTCCTCCCGTACCCGGCCGACATGCGTCAGTCCCGTAGAAAATGCGCGCAATGCCATCGTGTCTGGCTGCGTCATGTTCGATCATCCTCCCGCTGATATCGCCCATGGTCCTGCCCTGCCCTGTCCTCGCCGGTATCCTGCTCCTGGAACGTCTCAGGCAGGATCAGCCAGCGAAAAGATACTGCTGCCGGAAGGCCGGAGCAGCTGAAGTCAAACCCGGAAGCGCCCGCCCGGCACCAGAACCGGGATTTGACAACATGTCTGGTGCGGTCCCCGGCACCAAGCAGCGTTTTCGCAGCAACGCCCGGGTGCGCATGAAAGCCCTGGTCCGCCCCTTTCAGCTCTGTGACCGCCTTCTGAAACCCCTCCAGGGTGGAGTCATCCTCCAGCGTGCCCAGAAGAACGGCTTCAACCCCCTCATACCAGTCTTCTTCCGGGACAGAGCCCACCGGCCCTCCCGCAGGAGGGCCCGACATCGACCCGGCCAAGGTCAGCGGAAACAGACGTCCCACCCTGTCAACACTCGGCATAAAGGCACCAGCCACAGGCTTGGAAACCGGGGCATTCCCGCAGACGGGCCAAAGAGCAAATCGCCAGACTGGCATTGTCAGATAGGCCTCGTCCCAGCTGGTGCCCAAATCGTCCCGCGATTGCGCCAGACCCGCCATCAAAAACGGCTCCCAAAGCCGCAGGAACCCGCTTGGGCATTGTCCGGTGATAAAATCTGCCCGGTCGGGCAGTTTTCCGAAATATCCGACCCCTTCCGGCATACCGAGCCCATTCAAAAGCTGGTGGGACAGCTGAAATCGCTGACCGCAGACAGGAAAAACGGGTTCGGTTTGGTGCGCAACGTTACGGTGAAAGCCACCTGACGGCCGCCCAAGGTCTTGCGGATCACGAATTTGTTCTGGCCGGAACTGACCCTGTTGGCCCGGATGAACCGGTAAAAGGCCCAGTCGCCATGCACTTCCTGGCGGGACCTGTATCCGGGCACTTCCGGCTGTATGACCAGCACGACCCGAGGGGTCGCCGTGTTGCTGGGCCAGTCGAAGCTGGCCGGAAGCGGCTCGATATCCGCATTGAACCCGGGGCCGCGCGTGACCAGCACCAGATTGCCATTGACCTCCAGGCTTGCTGCATCCGCCTGCTGGGACAAGGCACGCGGCACCACTTGCAGACCGACGGAAGGAAAGGCATTCCCGGTCGGGAAAAAGGCCTGTTTGATCAGGTCCGCCCGTTCAAACTGGCGCAAGGTTGCGTTGGACAGCCGGTCGGCCTGAGCCACCTCCGGCTTCCAGTTCCAGGGCCTCGAGGACGTATCCACCAGGGCTTTCAGGTTCTGATCGAAAAACTGCTGCATGATCCCGTTAGGGGAAAACAGCTTGGCAAATTCCGTCATCGGCACTTCCGAGCGCCCGTTTGTAAACGGGTAATTGCGTGCGACAATGCGGCGGCACTGGTCCACCACCTGGGACTTGAGCTTCTCGTTCAGCTGTGTGATCGAGGTTTCTTTGAACTCCTCATCAAACTCCTTCGCCGCCTGCTGGATCAACTTGTCGAAGGGCTGCGGAAACCGGGTTGCGTTGCTGCGCAGGAGCGATGCCTGGATCTGCACATTCGAATTGGCGGTTTCGCTCTGCAACGGGTTGTTGGCCACAACAAGAAGGTTGTCGAGGATGTTCTTGAAATTGACCAGCAAGGCATCGATCTTGCGGCTGGTCCCGCCTTCGACCAGGACATGATACGGCCGGAAGTGATCTTCAATCGCCTTTCCGGGTATGATCACCGGCCCTCCGCTGCCCGTTGCGGCGCCGAGAGCATTGGAAACTCCGCCCGGCGCCAGGGCTTTCAGACCCGCCTCGATGCCGATGCGTTTCAAACCACCTGCCCGGTCCAGCACATATTGCTGAAAGACCTTCTGGACCGCATCCTTGCCCGCTTCCTTCGCATTGCCCCCTTGCAGCGCCCCCGCCAGACTGTCCTCAGCAAGGTCCTGGGTCAGGAGCGTTTCCCGGCGGATGCTTTCCAGCAGCAGGACCACCGGAGAGGTGGGCGCTGAAACCGCCTGCAAGGTCGTGTAAAGCGGCTTGTCATTGCGCATGGACTTGAATTTCAGGTTGCCAAGCGCCTCTTCCCACGCCGCGATGAAATCGCGCGTATAAAGCCCGAGGATCTCTCCAGGCAACGACTGGTATTGATCGGCAAAGGCGTCCGCCTCTCCGATATCGCCAAACACCCATTTGTCCCGCTCCAGCTCTTCCCGGATTCCGGCAAGGTTCGGCAGCACCGACAGATGGAACCCGGGATAGGTGTAGAACCGGTCCACCAGAACCGTGTCGAGCGTGTCACCATTCTCGGTTTCAAAAACGGTTTCCATATCCGGACCGCCGCGCTGTGCCGCAACCCAGTCTTCAGCTGCAATGCCCTTTGACCGGGATTTCAAAAGCGCATAGCCGCGCTCGGCAAGACTGACACGGGCGAGTTCGCGCTGCACTTCAGCCACCAGCACCCCGTCCAGCTGGTCGGTCAGCACGTTGCCGCCAAAGTCGAGATCAAGCATGGCCGCGATATGAGTGTTGAGCTCATTGCGCAGCACCTGCCCCTGAGGGCCCGGGAAACTTTGCAGAAAGTCCGCCCGGAAGGAGTTCTTGATCTGGTCCTTGTCGATTTCCGGCGCATCGCCTGCGACCATCCGGTAGAGCTTGATCAGGTTGTAGAGCTTTTCAATATCCTGCCCGCCCGGACCCGTGCGGTTGTCGAGCACGTCGGTCATCTGCTCTTCAATGCGCAAAAGCAGTCGCGGGCGCAACAGCCGCTCAAGCCCGCTGCGGTATGAGGTGATCCCGGCCGCTTCCAGGCGCTCCCGCTGGCTGAGCCCGAATTTTTCCAGGAAGGGCGTTGGGTCATTGCGGCTGTCATACCCGGCGGGCAAGCTGCGCAGCAGAGACAGGATATAGGCAGAATCGCGCAAGCTGTCATCGCGCACGACCCTTTGCTCAAGAACCCCTTCCCCTTCGGCGCGCACGGCCGCGACTGCCTTGGCGGTGTCCTCGATCAAGGCCCGGTTGTTGAGATAGCTAAGTGTCCAGAGGCTGCCAAGCCCGACGGTCACCAGCACGATGGCCGCATAGGCGGCGATACGGGCCGCAGTCGCCATGCGCACGGCCTGCCGGTTGTGGGTCACCCAGCCCGCTTCACCGATGATGACCTTGGTCAGCAGATCCCGCAGGAAATAGCTCTTGCCCTGCCCGGACAGGGCCGCCGCCTGATAAGAGGTTCCAAACGCCTGGCTCATGGACCCGATCACCCGGTCAATGGCCGTACCTGTCTGGGTTCCGGAGGTAAAATAAAAGCCGCGCAGCACCGCATTCGGATAGTAACGGCTCGGCTCGAAAATAGCGTTCAGAAAGCCGGTCACCCGGTCGCGCAGGGCCGCCACCTGGGTCGGGAACCCATAAAGCATCAGACGCGCGCGCGGATCCGGTTCTTCCTGCAGCCGGTCCGCCAGTTCCTCATTTAGCCGTTCGATCAGGAGATCGAATTCCGCAGGGGTTTCGGCCACCATGTTCTTGGTTTTCTCACGGGTCTGAAACGTGGCGCCCCACACAAGGTTGCGGCGGCTCTCCGGGTAGGAGCCGAAAAACTCCATGAAACCGGCAATTGTGTCGGCCTTGGTGAAGACCACATAGACCGGGAAATCAATTTTCAAGGTCTTGTAGAGCTCGATCAGACGCGCACGGATAGCGTCCGTATGCTGTTTCAGATCCGCATCGGACAGGGTCATCAGATCTTCCAGACTTATGGAGATCATGACGCCATTGACCGGCTGGCGCGGGCGCGCCTTGCGCAGGATGTTCAAAAAGCCGAGCCAGGCCTCGCGGTCATGGTCTTCGTCGGAATCCTGGGTCGTATAGCGCCCGGCCGTATCGATCAGAACGGCATTTTCCGCAAACCACCAGTCGCAATACCGGGTGCCACCGAGGCCTTCGAGTTTCTGCGCCTCGCCCTTGCCCCGCGCGTTTGCGAACTTCAGCCCGGAATGCATGAGCGCCGTGGTCTTGCCCGATCCGGGTGGGCCAATCATCAGATACCAGGGCAGATCATAGAGATAGGTGCGCGCGTTGCCGCTGGAGGATTTCAGCGTCTTCAGTGCATCTTTCATGCGCTCCGACAGGATCTGCAGATCTTCTTCACTTGCCTTGGGCTGCAGGATTTCCTGCTCCAGAGCCCGGTTGGCCTGAATGCGCCTGTAAATCCGGTAAACCGTCCAGCCGCCGATCGACAGGAGCACGAGGCTCGACAGCAGCAGACGCACCCAAAGCGGCTCAAAAGGCCTCACTCCGGCGATGGCCAGAAACGGGCCTCCGAACCAGATAAGCGCAATCAGGGCAAGAATGCCGATCAGAATTGCCGTTGTTCCGAGCCAGAATTTCATAAAATTCGCCTTGTTCTCTCTATGCCCCGGAGGTCACGCTCAATTGTTGATCACCAGCCCTTTGGCGGGCGGTTTCAAAAACACTTCAACCCGGCGGTTCAGCGCCTTGCCTTCCCGGTTGGTGTTTGGGGCAATCGGCTCATCGGCGCCCCGCCCTTCCACCGAAACCCGGTCCGGTGCCTTCAAAAGCCCTTGCATCACGGCGGCAACGGATTTCGCCCGTTCGACTGACAGGTGCCAATTGGTCGGGAACCGGGGATTGTTGCGAATGGGGTCGCTGTCCGTGTGACCGACGACCAGAATGTCTCCGTCCACCTGATCAAGCGTTCGGCTGACCTGTTCGACCAGAAGCTGGAATTCGGGCCGGAGCGTTGCGGCGGCCACGTCAAATTGCGCCCGCATGCGCAGCATGATCGCCGGGCCTTCCTGGGAAATCTCCAGCCCGTCGAGACCGGCCAGCTGGTCCGACACCGCTTCAATCGGCGCATTGGCGGGCGGCTCCGGTGCCGGGGGAGGTTTGGGCTGATAGCCTTCCCGTGCCAACTCGATCGGGCCGGTGGGATACAGTGCGGAAGCGCGGCTGGCGACAACTTCGCTGCCGCTGGCCAGCAACAGCATCAAGGTGACATAGCCCCCCAGAAGCAAGGCCCCGGCGACTGCGGCCACGGACCAGACCGGAACAGAAAAACGGGTGCGTTTCTGGATCAGGTCCAGCCCGCGCCAATGGGGGGAGAGGTCATCCCCCGGACGCGGCCGGATCCGCCTCAGGATCTCATGAAGATCCCGGCGCTCCCGCTCCAGCCCCTGCTGCCCGCCCTGGATGGCCCGGTATTTTCCATAGAACCCAAGCGACAGGCAGGCATGCATCACTTCAAGCACACCGTAATTGCGGCCCGGGTCCTGCTTGGCTTTTTCCAGAACCTGAAAGAATTCCACACCGCCGGTGGCCTGACCGAAAAATTGGGTCAGCATGGAATATTGGGTCCATTGATGGCGGCCGGACGAGGGCAGGTTCTGAACGATGTCATCGGACGTTGCGCAGAGCGCATAGGCGGCGGATTGGATCTGATCGTCGGTGATCCCTGCGCTCCGCAAGTCCTTTTCGAAGGTCTTGATGGCGTTGTAGACATCGCGCATCAGTGCATCGAACTGCGCATCCGTCATGGTCAGATGCAAACGCCCCAGAAGCAGGAGCAAGGGAGCGGCGGCCCGGGACACCGGATTGCGGTTCGCCACCTTGATCTGGTTGATATCCGGGGTCTGCGCGAGTTGACCGGCGGCTTGGGGCGCAGCCGTGGCCGCTGGAACAGGCGTCGGGGCGCCAGGAGGAGGCGATGCCGGCGGTGGTGTTCTGATATCGGGAGCCTGTTGCTGACCATATTCATAGCCGGCCGGTGTCGGCGCATAGGGGTCCGGTCCGGAGCCTGGCCCGCCCTGCCAAGGATCCGGGGCGCCCGGAGGTTGGGCGTGCGGCGGCGGCGCCGGATTCCCGGGCGGTTGCTGCGGATGTGGCGGCTGCGGCTGGGCCGTTTCGCTCCATCGTCCGCCCGGATTTGGCCGGACGATGGTTTTACCCTTGCGCTTGGAGACGCCGAAAGGATCGTCGCTGTCGGGCATCAACGGCCCTCCCGAATGGCGTAGAACTCAAGCTGCAGATCCGGCCAGTTGCCCGAGAACTGCAGGCCGACGGCCGAATCCTGACTGAATTCGCGCCAAAGCGGTGTCGTCTTGTCGAGACGGAAATAAACCCTGTCGGTCAGCGCGCGGATCTGTGCCGGTGGCACCGGCATGTGGATCAGTGGAATGCCCGGCAGGTTGGAATAAACGATCTGGCGCATTTGGCCGAAAGGACCAACTTTAAAGAGGCGCGGAAATTCGTTCTGGATTTCGGTAAGCGGACGCCGTGCGGCCACTTCGAGGACGAAGCTCGCCTGGGAAAACAGGTTGCGGTCGACAATCGTTGACTTAAACGCATTCGGTGCCAGTTGTTCCAGGGGCAGACGGATGGCCCGGCGGTCATATCCGGCCGACAGGAAGGCCTGAATGTCGGCCAGAACCGGTTTGAAGATGTCATGCAGCCGGTCGTGGTCATAGACAGGGTAATTTCGCGCCCGCCGCTCCTCGGTCGCAAAGGTGGCCAGTTCTCCGGCAAGCTGTAGAAATTCTGAATAAAGCCGTTCGGGATGCACATAGGCGGATTTGCGCAAATGCATCAGTTGCGGATGCAGACGGTTCAGCATTTGCAAAGTCAGGTAGTCGAAATTCTGCAGCCCGCCCCCGGCCGACGTGTCGGCGGCATAGCGTGCCAGTTCGCTCAGCTTCCGTTCCACCCAGCCGACCACGGAATCGATCCACCCCGTCACCACCGGATGCACATGGCAGGCCAGCACCGGCGGCGCAAATGTGCCATCTGTGATCACGATCCGGTCCTTGATCTCCGTGATACGCGCCACCGGCAGGCAGACATGGCCCGGATGGGGCGTGGACCGGATGGAGTAGGTCAGCCTCGGATGGGCGACATCGATTTCCTCCTCCTGACGAATGGCGGAGGTGGAATCAATAATCGTTTCACGGCCCTGAATATACCGGGTTGCGGCATCCTCCCGGCCATCGGCCACCTCAACAGCATTGACCGTGGTCTCCGGAAGGCCGAGCCAGACAATTTGCCCAGCGGCATCTTCCGGCACATCTATGGCAGGCGGCGGGGTGCCGTCCGCCGGAAAGTTGAACACCGTTCCGTCAGGGAAAATGCCGCGCCCCGTGCGCAGGGCAAACCGGCACTGCTGGCCGACATCCTGGTCGATTTCAATGTCTGAAAACCCCCAGGGATAGGGAGATGCGAGCCGGACCCGTTCATCCAGCAGATGTTCCGCATAGCGGTCGCTCTGCTGCAAATGGTGCGGCCTCAAAAACAGGCCCTCGGTCCATGCTACCTTGCTATACCACGACATAAAGGCATTGCTCCCTTGCCTGATGCGGCGCCTGCGCGCGTCTGAACCTTCAAAAAATCACTTCAAATACCGAGATCACGCTTCCGGATCTTCGCTCGACAATTCTTCATAACTTTCGGTGAAATACTGGGTGAAAACGCCGACAAGCCCGTCGTCATAGGCTCCGGACAACGCGCTCCAGCGTTCCTGCATCCGCTCCCACAACTTGGCTTTCTGATTGCCAAACGTGCTTTTGGGTGCCTGCGCCTCCGCCTCGATAGCCTTTGGTGACAAGGTGTCGTCAAACCGCCCTGCCGCCTTCTGCATGGCCGCATAGGTCCACACATGGTGCTTTTGAATGTCCTTGAAGGCCGCCGACATGGCCTTGGACATGGTCAGATAACCGTTTTCTTCCACATTGGCGGACAGCATGGTCTGCAGGGCCATTTGCGGGGTCGGAGAAAACTTAAGGGCATTGTTGCCCGACCGCCCGATCAAGGTTCGGTTAGTGTTACGGGTCATAGCCTTGACCTGGCTGCGCGCCTGCAGAAGGCCCATCATGTCCCCAGTCACGCCTTGCAGCAGGGCGCCCAGCTCCCGCGCAAAGTCTTGCGCATCTCGTCCCGCCAGAACGGTATCGGGAATTCCGGCACCTTCGGCAAATGCTTTGAGGAAATCGACTTCCCCGGCCGGCGCTGGTCCCTGGTTCACAGAAGCCTCAGGAACCGGGTCCGCGGCCGTTTGCGCCTGGAGCAAAGATGCGTTTTCGGCTTTGACGTCCGACGGGCTTGCAGGCTCCGCAGCCGCGGTGGTTTCAATGGCTAGAACCGGTGCAGTTGCGTCCTGTTGCGAAGTCGGCTGCGCGTCAGAAGCGGCGTCTTTTTCCTGCTGACCAGTGGACCCCGGCCCGTACGGAAAAGGTGTGTCCTCCGCTTCGAAGGGGGCAGAGGGTGCGGCTACGCTCTCAGGAAACGGACTGGCCTGAGCTCCCAAGGGCACATCGGACGAAGCTGCAGGCAGAGGCGGTTCCGGCTCTTGTGAGGGTTGTGCATCTGCGGCGCGCGCTCCTGCGGAGGCCTCACCTGGTGTGTCCGCAAAATCCGGCATCTGGAACAAAGGCGCTGGCGGTGCCTCCGCGAGGGGTGCCGCTTGCGGCTGGGGTTGAACAGGGTCCTGCGGCGGCGGCGGAAAATCAGACTGCGGGTGCAAATTCGGCTGCGGCGCCAGATGGTCCATCGGATCTGCCTGGGCGGGCCGCACCGGCTCCCGCTCCTGGGGCTGTGCCTGAGGATCATAAAGCGCGGGGTCCGCGCTGCCCCAGCCATGGCTCTTCTGGTTCCAGACATCATCGGCCGGGGTGCCAATACCGGGTGTCTGGGACGGCGGTGCATGGCGGCCTTCCATGCCTGCAGACGGTGTGTCCCAGGGGCTCGGCGCCCCCTGCCCAGGATACGGCGCAGGTGCGGCTGGCTGGCTCGCCGGCCATTGGGAGGGAGGTGCTGGCGGAACAGCTGCAGATGGGTGTGCCACCGGCGCGGGCGCGCTGGACACCGGAGACTGCCATGGTGCAGACGGTGCCGGAGCCGCCGCGCTGGCCGAAGGGACCACCCCGGCGCTTGACGCTTCCACCGTATCAAGCGTGACCGCGATGATGTAATCGCCAATCATGAGCCGGTCGCCGCTGCGCAAGGCATGCGCCTTATCCATCCGGTTGGGGCTGCCATTCACGAAAGTGCCGTTGGTCGACACGTCATAGAGGACAAACTGGCCTCCTTCATACCGGACTTCGCAGTGTTTTCCTGAGACCACACGCTGAGGGTCCGGCAAGCTCCAGTCCAGATGATCGTGCCTGCCGATGTCAAACCCCCGGTCGGAACAGGAGTAAGACACCTGCCCCCCGCTCTCGAGCCGGTCCACATTCTCAATCTGGAGCGTGATCCGCATTCCAGCTTCTCTCCCGTGTTGGTCAGATCTGGGCCTGAGGCTGAAGGGTGACAACAGGCATGACACCGCCCTCGGCAAAGGAGAGCCCTGCGGTCAGGCAGGCCTCCAAGGCAGCTTGCCGCTCCGGGGGATCATAGGCTGCCACGGTGATCTGAACCGCTGCATTGACTGCCTTTGCGGTCAGGTCCGGCGGCGCATCGACACGGTATTCCGGATTGGGAGACAACGACCCACCGGACCAGCTCGCCGCCCGCCCGATCCACAGTGAAGCACTGTCGCCCATGCTGTCCTCCGCCGCGTGATAGACCGCAAGCCGGGCGTCTTCGTCGCCCTCGCGCACCCAGGCCTCGCTCAGTTTCAGCAGGTCGAGATCCGCCGCGCTTTTGGTCCGGTCGAGCCCTTCGACACATTTCATCCCCCACCAGACGGCTTCCGGTTTGGGCAAAGCGTGGGCGAAGAACGGGATGGCCGTAACCGGATTCTCGCCACGGGCCAGTTCCCGCGTATATTCCTGCGCTGTGACATGACCTGTGGCCGGGCGGACGGTTTCGGCCAACTCCGGAAACGTTTCAAAGACCTGAATTGCCTTGGTAAAGCGGATACGGGATCCCATTCCTCTTGCTCCCTGGTCAGACCGTGTTACGCGACTACCCTTGCGTCAATTAATCAGAACAATTCCGCCTTTCACAATATGCGTGGCTGATCCTTCTACCGTCGTCATAGTACCCTTCGCATTCAAGGTTGCTGAGGCCTTAACGCTAATCATCAGCGATTCTATATCAATTGACGTTGGTGTCATAACGATCTTGCTCTGCCCGCATTTGAATTCGATCTTGGTGCCGGCCTCAACAGTCCACTTAATCCCGATATCTTCTGTCACATTACGGCCAACCTTCTCGGTCCGGTTGACGTCGATCTTGGTGTCCCGGTTGTTTTTGACATGGAGGGACTCATCGTTTTCGATCACGGTCTCCATATCCTTTTGGGCATGCACACCGATTTTCTCCTGGCCCTTGGTATCGTCCAGCACAAATTCGTTGTAGCCGCCGCCGCCTGTTGTCGAATCCGACTTGATACCGGCCTTGTTTTTCTCACCCGGCAAGTCGTAAGGCGGCATATTATCGGCGTTGTAAACTGTGCCGATCACGATCGGCTGGTCCGGGTCGCCCTCAAGAAATTGAATGATGACCTCCTGGCCGACCCGGGGAATGTAGATGCCACCCCATTTCTTGCCGGACCACACCTGCGCAACGCGCACACGGCGGGACTGGGTCTTGTCCCGGTCCCAGTGGAACTCGACCATGATCTGCCCGTATTCATCGACATCGATCTCCCCCTGGCCGACGACCTTGGCGGTCTGTGGGCCGGGAATGCGCGGTTTCGGCGTTCTGGCAGGGGTGCGGAAGGGAATATCGGACGACAGCACATCATAGGTGCCGGTATAGGCTTCCCCCTGGCTGCCACTTTCGCCAGACCTGTAGCTTTCGGCGATGATCTGGTGGCTCGCGCGCACAACCAGATATTCCTTGTTCTGCGGTCCGTGCGGATGATCCTTCAGAGTGAACAAACCGCCCGCAAAAAGCCGCGGCACTTCGCCAGCCGCATCCACGCGGTTGTCGGCCGCCTGCTCCGCCTCCAGGCGGATATTGCTGTATTTTGTGCCCTTGTCCTTTTCCGTGTAGCGGCCCGGATAGTCGTAATGTTCCAGAGAGCCGGCCCGGTAAGAAGATCCAGCATCCTTGTCCGCTTCCAGAGAAGCGCCCGGTTTTTTAAAATCATAGTCGTTGACGGCAAATTTACCGATCCGGAACTTGCGGCCCGGAACCCAGTGATAAAGATGCTCTTCATCCCTCTGGCTATCGCCGCCAAGGGCAATGAAGGGAATATTCGCATCGCCTTCAATCGGGCTGTAGGAGGATTTGGCATCAGCCAGCACCATCTTGTGCTTGCCGTCGGAATGTTCAAAGCAATAGGAGATCCCGAATTCCTCCATCAGCCGGCAGCAAAAGTCATAGTCCGACTCCCGGTACTGCACGCAATAATGGATCGGATCGTAGCTCTCCGTCAGCTTCTGCTGGAAATCGGAAAAATCATGGGCACCCAGCACTTCTGAAATAATGTCCGGTGCCGACTTATCCTTGAAAATCCGGCAATTCGCCGTTTTGGTCAACAGCCAGAACCAGGGGCGCAAGGTGAGACGGTAGCGGTAGTAGCCCCCCGTGTGGCCGATCCATTTGCTGTCTGTTAGCAGCCCGTCAAAATAGCGGTTGTCCCCATTGTTGGTGACCACCTTGACCGTCATGTGGGTTGCAAGCGCCCGGTCGAAATCGAGATCCTCCTGCTGGCTGATAACTTCCAGCCGGATTTCGAACTCGTCACTGACCGCCTCGTCACATTCCAGAGTGACAAGGGAAAGCTCATCTTGCCCGAAGACCGTCTTAAGCTCGGCCATCCGGTCTTTTTGCTTGAGTTGTCCTGTGGCCACGGAAATCTCCTCGGAAAAAATCTGTTCGGCGATGACTGCCAAATGCGGCCGCCTGACAATTACCTATGACGCTTCAGCCAGAAAGGATGTGCTCAGGAACACAAATCATGCAGATAATCTAAACGGCGATTTCAAAAATTACCAAGCGTTATAATTTCGATTGCCCTAGGGTTTTTTCTCTACAAGCTTTTAACGGCACGCTCTTAACCAACTCACTAAAATCTCACACTCTTCTCCTCTTGCTTATTCGAAGCAATTAGACATACTAACGCTGAAAGCTATTTTAGTGACTTGCACCACATAAAAAATTTTCGGTTCTGGCACGATCCATTTCAACGCTTATTGCGAACACCCCGAAACACCCGCATCCGGGAGGATTGACATCGTGACCCATCATCCCCTTACCCCCAGCCCCGCCCGCGCAGGCTTCAAGGCACCACACCTGAAGTACAGAACCGCTTTGGCTGCGGCTGTTCTGGCTGCGACGCTCGCACTTCCGGCCGCTGGTACCTCCCTTGCCCTGGCACAGGATGCAACCTATTCAGCCGAAGAGGTGAGCCGCCACTTCAAGCAGCTCAAGACCCGTTCGCTGAAACCCACCGGCAAGACCCGGGCCCTGTGTATCGGCACCCGGGATGAGTGCAATCCGGCAGGCGCCAAGGCAGAAGGTGGCCAGGTGGCTGTCACTCCGGAGACCCCGGACGCTGCAGCCGACGGCCAGCAGGCGGCGGAAACGCTTGTTGTCGACCCGGATACAAAGGCGATCAGCGAAGGGTTCAATCTTCTCGTCTCGTTTGAATATGCGTCTGCGCGCCTGAGCCCGACCGCAAGGTCGAATTTGCGGGAGTTTGCCAAGGGCATTGCCGACCCGGATCTGGCGAGCGCCGTCTTCGTGATTGAAGGCCATACCGACGGCATCGGCTCACTGAACTACAATCAGCGCCTCTCCGAGGACCGGGCCCTGGCTGTTTCCGAATATCTGGTGTCGCTGGGCGTCGACAGAAACCGGCTCAAAACCATTGGATATGGCAAGACGCGGCCGAAGGTTGCCGACATCAATGACCCGGTCAACCGCCGCGTCGAAAGCAAGCTGGTCTTTGAACAATAAGACATTTCTGGATGACCCCGTGCCGGGCCCAATGGGTTCGGCACGGGACAATGATGTGGGCAGGAAACAGGCATATGAACCTCGATCCGGACACCTATGGTGTGGAACTTTCGCCTGGAATTGGATGCGGTCCGGATCTTTACGATACGGAGCCGGCCTTTGCCGCCATGATGGATTCATGTGAGGAGCTGCTGCCGGAACGGTTTGGCGACTTTGACCGGTCCGAAATTGATTTCACCGATATTTTCAAGCAAATGGAAGGCTTTCTGAAGCAGTCCCGCGATCTTCGCCTTCTGGTGATGCTCGCGCAATTTGCGCTTTTGAGCGGCCAGGTGGGCCTGTTTGCCAATGTGGTCAGAACCATCCGCAAGCTGGCTGAAAACCATTGGGACGAGGTCCATCCCCAGGACGCGGATTTTGGCTTCATGGAACGGATCGGCGCACTGGAAGCGCTCAACAATCGGCCAACAGTTACCTTGCCTTTGGAAGCTGCCCCGCTCCTGAAAACCCGCAGAAGCGGGCCGATCAGCTACCGGGCCATCCGGATCGCAACCGGCGAGGTTAGCCCGCGCGAGGACGAGCATACGATTTCCCTCGGCGCGATTGAAGCCGCCCTCACTTCCGGCGAACTGGAACAGGACGTCATTGACGAGGTCATGAAGGATCTCTCAGATTTGCCCGGGGAGCTGTCAGCCATCTGCACGATCTGCGCGGAAAAACTGTCCGCAGCCAGTGCCAAAGCGTCGCCACCCAATTATGAGGCGCTGGCCCAGCTTTTGACGGAAATGGGCGCCGAGTTGAAGATCAGGCTTGGCCGCCAGACAACGGACGCGCCGGAAGAGACAGGCGATGAGCCCGGCGAGACAACCACGGCTTCGGCAAACACAGCGCCGTCCAGCCCGCTGGAGATTCAGAATGCCGCGCAGGCCAAGCTGATTCTGGACGCGGTGGAAGAATATTTTGCGTCGCGGGAACCTTCCCACCCGGCCCTCTTTCTGGTGCGCGAAGCACGCGGTCTTGTCGGCAAATCCTATCTCGACGCCCTTAAGATCCTGATGCCGCGCCGATTTGATGAGGTCGCCCTGCTGCTCGGCGCGAGCGGCCTGCAGCTGTCCAATGACAGACTGCTGGAACTCAACGAGGGCGAAGACCGTGATCTGGGCAGCATTGACGATTTTTCCGTCATGGTGATCGAAGAGCGCAACGATGCCATCAAGGGCATTTCCGCCGTCAAAGGCTATTTTTCCGCCAATGAACCGACTAGCCCTATTCCAATGCTTCTGGACGAAGCTCAGAACATGAGTTCAGGATCGTTCACCGGCCTTCTCAATCTCTTCCTGAGACCCGAGGATGAGTAGGACCGTCATTTTCGTCAAAACAAATTACTTTCCCTAGAGTTCTGATTCTCCACCTTGACACGCAGGCCCATAAGGTCCTCAATACTTTGGAGAAAAATTGTAAAGCGCGCATCATGTGACTGCGATCACTTTATGGACAGTGTAACTGGAGTACATAAATCTCAACAAACCGAAGCGCAGATTAAATAAAAACAGTTTTCAAAATGCCTGCGCAAATATTTGACTGAATTTGATACTTTTTTAGATCAAGAATACGAAAGGAAAGTACCATGGCATCAAGTAGCGGGCAGAGCTTTATCAAGCGAAACAGACCGCCTCGGGTCCATATCTTTTATGAAGACCCCTTTGACGCGGAACAGAAGGTCGAGCTGCCCTTTGTGATGGGCATCATGGCCGACCTGTCCGGGGACTCCCCCGGGGTCGAAAAGGCCGATGTGGACGAGCGCAAGTTCCTTGATATCGACATGGACAACTTCTCCAAGCGCATGGAGGCTATCGAGCCTGGCACGTCTTTCACCGTGGAAGACAAATTGTCAGGTGACGAAAACTCCAAGATGAGTGTTCAGCTGCGCTTCAAGAACATGGACGACTTCACCCCTGGCAAGGTCGCCGAGCAAGTACCGGCGCTGAAAAAGCTGCTGGATGCGCGCAACAGCCTTGCCGCCCTCAGAACCATGATGGACGGGCGCGTTCAGGCGATCAGTCAGCTGGAGGAGCTGACCCGTGACCCGGCGCTTATGCAGGCCCTGGCCCAGAAGATGGAAGCAGACGGCGCGGCGTCTTCGGAAGACGGCGATAAAGAGGAGGCGTAAATGAGCAACACCGATACCAGTGCTCAAACGGCCGGTGCAACCGCCGGCGAAGCGGCAGGTGAAAAGAGCCCGGAAGAATTTGCTTCCATTTTGAAGCAGAATTTCCGCATCAAGAGTGAAAACGACACGGCCAATGAACTGGTCGACAACGCCATGACGACGTTCCTGGCCGAGGCCCTGTCCGATCAGGCGCTGATCAAGGATGATGTCTACGACACGATCGACGAAATGATCGCTAAGCTGGACGAAAAACTGTCTGCGCAGGTCAACGAGATCATCCACGCGCCGCAATTCCAGACCCTGGAAAGCGCGTGGCGCGGCATTGACTATCTGGTGCACAACTCGGAAACCGATGCCAGCTTGAAGCTGCAGTTCCTGAATATTTCCAAGAAGGAACTGGCAGGTGTCTTCAAGAGTTACCGGGGCGCCAAGTGGGACCAGAGCCCGCTGTTCAAACAGATCTATGAGGCAGAGTTCGGCCAGTTGGGCGGCCAGCCCTATGGCTGCCTCGTCGGCGACTATGAATTCTCCTACGATCCGCAGGACATCACTGTTTTGCGTGGCATGGCGAAGATCGCATCCGCCGCCCATGCTCCGTTCCTGGCTGCGGCAAACCCGCAGCTCATGCAGATGGAAAGCTGGACAGAACTGCCGTCCAAACGTGATCTGTCCAAGGTGTTCGATACGGAGATCCATGCCCAGTGGCGGACCTTGCGGGAATCTGAAGATGCCCGCTATCTCGGCCTGTCCCTGCCCCGGGTTCTGGCCCGCCAGCCGTATGGTGCCAAGTCCGACCCGGTGGAAGAATTCGCCTTTGAAGAAGAATTCGGCGACGACAGCCACGACAATTATGCCTGGATGAATTCCGCCTATACGATGGCCTCGAATATCAACAAGGCCTACAAGGAATATGGCTGGACCGTTCGCATCCGCGGCGTGGAAAGCGGCGGCCTGGTGGAAGACCTGCCGACCCATGTGTTTGAAACCGATGACGGCGGCGTCGATCAGAAATGCCCGGCGGAAATCGCGATTTCCGACCGCCGCGAACACGAGATCTCGCGCCTCGGCCTGATCCCGCTGATCCACCGCAAGAACACCGATCAGGCCGCCTTCCTTGGGGCCCAGTCGGTTTTCAAACCGCGCCAGTTCTCCGGCCCGGACGGCAAGGACGCAACCGCCTCGGACAATCTGTCCGCCCGGCTGCCCTACATGTTCGCCACCACCCGGTTCGCCCATTACCTGAAAGTGATGGTGCGCAACAAGATTGGCTCCACCAAGGAATCGGCTCAGCTGCAGCGCTGGCTGAACGACTGGATCATGGATTATGTCGACGGCGATCCGGACAATTCGAGCGAAGAGACCAAGGCCCGAAAGCCGCTGCGCGAGGCGAAAGTCACCATCATCGATGACGAGGAAAACCCGGGCTACTACCGGGCCCAGTTCTTCCTGCGCCCGCATTACCAGCTGGAAGGCATGGATATCGGCATGAGCCTCGCCTCTCGCATTCCGCAGGACGGCAACTGATAGTTTTAAAAATTGCCGGGCGGAGGTTTCCCCCGCGCGGCAGGCATCCCTCTCAGGATGCAAACCCGGGCTAACCGGGTGGAGGTGCACGTGACGCAGAAGCGTCAAGGGGTTTGGGCTTGCGAGTCCAAGAGATGTCGAAAATTGAAAGCACCATGCCGGACATTTCGGCCGGCCGTGTCTAGCAAGAGGAATTTTTAAAATGGCTGTTGATTTTTTTCTGAAACTTGAAGGTATCAAAGGCGAAAGCCAAGACAAAACCCACAAGGACGAAATTGACGTTCTGTCCTGGTCCTGGGGAGCCTCGCAATCCGGCACCACTCATATGGGTTCCGGATCCGGCTCCGGCAAAGCCCACTTTCAGGACCTCAGCTTCACTATGTATGTGGACAAGTCGACGCCTCCGCTGTTGAACAACCTGGCCACCGGCAAGCACATCAAAAGCGGCTGGTTCTATTGCCGCAAGGCCGCCGGAGACAACCCGCTTGAATATGTAAAGCTCGAGATGAAAGACATCATCGTGACCAGCTATTCCACCGGTGGCAGCGGCTCGGAAGACCGCATCACTGCGAATATCACGCTGAACTTCGGTGAGTACAAGATCATCTACACCGAACAAAAGCCGGACGGTTCCAAGGGCGCTGCACCGGAAAGCGCATTCGATATCGCCGCGAACACGGTGGTCTGATCCAGCCCTTCACCGGCTGCCTCCCCGAAAAGGTGGCAGCCGGTTCATTTTTGAGGAACGGCAGTTGCTCGTGACCCCGCACGCTGCCGTTCTTTTTCACCAACATGCACCGGGTCCGCGTGGGCATTGGGATGGCAAAGTCTGACGCAAAGATGCACTCGCCGCTCATGTGGGCGTTCCGGGCCATGGATGATCCGGACTACAGAGCCGCGCAGGATCGCCAGAAGCAGGAAGCAGAAGGGAGCGCGCTCAAGTCGGGCCGCCGGCTGTCCCGCTCTTATGGTATTTCCGAGCAGACACTCCTGTCCGAAGTGCGGCGGGACCTGCAGGCGCTCCTGAACACGGTGAATTTGCACTCCACCCAGGACCTTTCCGACTTTCCGGAAGTCCAGACATCAATCCTGAATTTCGGGCTGCCGGACCTCTCCGTTCACGTGGTCGACACGATCCGCATCGAACGGCTCGCCGATGACATCCGGCAGGCTCTGATCCGCTTTGAACCGCGCATGGACCCGCGCACGCTCCAGGTGACCCGGGACGACAGTGTGGAAAGCGACACATTCAAAGTCCGCTTTGTGATCAAGGCGGACATCCGCTGTGATCCGGTACGGATCGGAAGCGAGTTCATTGCCGATGTGGACCCGGCCTTTGGCAGGATCAAGATAATCGGGGCAACCGTATGAACCGGGAATTTCTCGATCTCTACAATCAGGAACTGACCTACCTGCGGGAACAGGGCGCAGCATTTGCGGAAACCTATCCGGCTGTAGCCGAACGGCTCGGCGGACTGCTGGAAGACCGCTCAGACCCGATGCTATCCGGCCTGCTTGAAGGCACCGCCTTTCTGGCGGCCCGCGTGCAGCTCAAGATGAAACATGAGTTCTCCGAATTCACCTCCAACCTCTTCGAACAGCTCTACCCTTCTGCCCTTGCGCCGATCCCCTCGATGGTGCTGGCCCAAGTCACCCCGAAATATGGCGACGCCAATCTCAGATCCGGCATCCGTATTGAGCGCCACGCGCCCATGGAAGCTGTGTTCCGGGAACGCCAGGGCGAAGTCCGCTGCCGGTTCACCCTGACGGCGCCGGTCGTGCTGACCCCCTTGCAGATCACCGGAGCGCGGTATTTGAGTTCAGCGGCCCAGGTCTCAGGGCTTGGGGCCGACATGGCCGAGGACCGCCGGGTACGTGCCGGGTTGGCGTTCACCCTCACCCATCGTATGGCCGAGGACCCAGACAATGAAGTCTCTGCGGAGGACGCGCTCAAGAAACCGGAATATCAGGTTGCCGGCTGCAAGATTGACGACCTGCCCGTCCGCCTGACCGGCCCTCTGGATCTGGCGGCAAAGGTCTATGAACAGATCTTTGGCCATACGATCTCTGTCTATTTGAGAACCGAAGACGCGTTCGGCCAGGCCTCCCTTCAGAGGCTTCCCGGCACATGCCTCGAGCAGGTCGGCTTTGATGAAGAAGATGCGCTGCTGCGCAATGACCAGCGGCTCTTTATCGGCTTTGATTATCTGCGCGACTATTTCAATTTCCCGCGCAGTTTTCTCGGCTTCCGCCTGACCGGCCTCAGGCACTATATCGACCGGGTCAAGGCCAAATCGTTCGAAGTGGTCTTTGTCTTCGATGAAGCGGACCCGCGCCTGCCCTCCCATGTGGACGCCAGCATCTTCTCCTTGCACACGGCCCCGGCCGTCAATCTGTTCGAGCGGGCGACCGACCGGGTACCGATCAAGAAGGGCCAGCACGAATTCGCCGTCATCACGGACCGCACTCGTCCGCTGGACTATGAGGTCCATTCGGTCACGGAGGTGAACGCGCATTTTTCCGGCGGCGAAAAAAGAGCGGTTGAACCGCTCTACAGCGTTGCACCGGATACGGAAAAGGCTGGTCACGAATGGTTCTACACCATCCGCCGCCTGCCCCGGCGCCAGTCTTCCAGCGAGATGCGGCGGATGCAGCCGAGCTCTTATGTGGGGACAGAAACCTTCATCACCATTTCCAGCGGGGCTCAGGCCGCCGCATTGCTTCAGAGCGGTGACAAGAGGCTGGCGGAACTCTCACTCAAAGTCATGGCGTCCAATCGCGCCCTTGCGGCCGACCTTCCCGTCGGCAGCCATCAGGACAAGGCAGAAATCGGCGACTTCCGCCTTCTGGATGATGTCGGCCTCAAGGTAGACTGCGCAGCAGGACCGACCGCCCCGCGCCCGCCGCTCCTGTCCTACAATGAAAGACTGGGCGAAGAGGGCCATGCCGGCGCCATTGCCTGGCGGCTGATCAACATTCTCGCCCTCAATCACACCGGCTTGGTGCATGATGCCGCCGGGCAGGACGGCCGCTCTTTCCGGGACATTTTGAGCCTGTTTGCGCCCCTATCAGACAATGCCTCCGACCGCCAGGCCCAGTCCGTTCGGGCGGTCTCCACCCGTCCCGTTGTGCGGCGGCTACAGCAAAAATCTGGAACCGGCGTGGCCCGTGGCCTGGAAGTGACCGTGACCCTCGACGACAAGGCCTTTGAAGGGGCAAGCGCCTTTCTGCTCGGAGCCGTCCTTGACCGGTTCATCGCCGAATACGCGTCAATGAACCATTTCACCCAATGCGTGATTGCCACCACGGAACGCGGAACAATCATGAAATGGCCGCCCAGGATCGGCGCAAAAGGCATCCTATGAGCGAGCACGGCGACAAGGACGGCACGACCAAAGTCATCCTGGACAGACAAGCTGCCCGGGACGACAAGACTGTCATTCAATTTGGCGGCAGGGCTGCCCCGTGGCCTGAAGATCAGGACATGGAATCTGCTGGATCGCCCGATAAGACCTCTGACGATTTCAACGGAAGAGATACGTCCTCAACGCCGCTCCATGAAGAGCCGGGTACGACTTCATCGCCTGGGCAAAGATCGGATCACACGAAAACCCCGGACACAACGCCACACGATTTTATCGCAAACGATGAGATCGTTGAAGCTTCGCCCGCCAGCGAAGGCACTGCACCGCCCACTGGAGAGAGGAGTGAGAAAAAACAAGACCAGAAGGCGGCTGTCCCAGAAAAAGAGCCCTCTGAAGACCAGGAGCCGCCGCATGCGGCCCGGATCGAGGTTCCGGTCCAGCAGCAATACGCCTCTCTTCTGGCCGCCCTCAGCGAGCAGGTACAAAAACATCCTGGCGGCCACGACCTTCTGGCCGTCCTGCGCATGCTGGAAGGCCAGACGGCTCCGGGCTTTTCCCCCCCCGGACTTCATCCGGAGATAGCTGACGAACCGGCGCCGCCCAGGATCGGCAAGAGCCGCCGCCCCATGGAGGACATTGTCCGCTTCGGCCAGGATCCTTCCGGTGAATTTCCCACTTCGACCATTGAACGTGCAACACGCGATGCCGATGACGGGCTTGTGCTGCTGGAGCGCTTTCTCGGGCTCCTGGGCCCCCAAGGGGCGCTGCCCTCTGCCCTCACAGATGAAGCCCTGATGCGCGGATTGCGCGGTGACGACAGCTTTCCCAGATTTCTGGATCTGTTCAACAACCGGTTTGTGCAACTGTTTTTCCGGGCGTGGGCGGATGCCCGGCCGATTGTTCAGCACGACCGGCCGGATGACGACCGCTTCCTGTCCTATCTGGGCTCCTCCATCGGCCTGGGCGGCCCGGCCTACCAGAACCTTGACAGGATCGACGACCGGCTGAAGCTGCTCTACGCCGGTCTGACCTCCCCTAAAACCAAGAGCGCCGCACGCCTGTCTGCGCTGATCACGGGCATTTTCGGCGTCCGGGTAGAGATTGATCAATGCGTTGGCACCTGGCTGCACCTGGACCCGGATGATCAGCTCAGCCTCGGCGGCCTGGGCACCGGTGGTGCCGGCCAGCTTGGCCAGGACACAATCGTTGGCTCCAAGGTCTATAGCGTCAGCGACAAGATCCGCATCCGGATTTTTACCAGATCGCTGGAACAGTACCGGACCTTCCTGCCCCCGACCCGGGCCAGACCCAATATTTGGACCGAAAAGCTCTTTGATCTGATCGATTTCTATCTCGGACTTGAGATCGAATACGAAATCGAACTCGCCTTGCCGAAACGCTGCGCGTCTGCGGTTCGGATGGATGCCAAGCAATCCGCAACGCTCGGCCATATCGGCTGGCTCAAGCCCGCCGGTGAACCTGCGGAAACAGATCCGTTGGCCGATGACGACGACGAGATGCTGACAGATACCCGCTTCCGGCCCGTGCGCCGGCACACCGCCGTTTTTCAATAGGTCTCAAATTTGAAAGGCCGATGCCATGAGCGACATTCTGGTTGAAACAGTTGCCAACAAGCTTACGACAGTCAGCTATGACTGCCTGGAAAAAGCCATGCGGCTCACAAAGAGCTCTGGCCACCGCCATCTGGAGACCCTCCACTGGCTCTATTATCTCGCCCGCGATGAAAACACTGATTTTGTCCATATTCTGCGCCATTTCGGCATTGATGTCGGTGCTGTTCATGGGGACCTGCAAAAAGCAATCGCGGACCTGAAAATCAATCAGACCGAATTACCCTCCATGGCTGCCCCCTTTCAGGAGGCACTCGAACGGGCCTGGTTCGAGGGCACGCTGCGCTATGGCGACTACAAGATCCGCTCGGCCTATGTGCTGATTGCCGCCATGGGCGACAAAACCGCCTGGCGCCAGTTCCGCAGTTATTCCCCGGCCCTTGAAGGACTAAGCCGCGATATCATCGTGCGCGATCTGGACAAGATCGCCGGGGCGTCCGCAGAAACCGGCGCACGGCCGATTGACGGGTCCGGACCGAAAGCCGCGGCTGGCGCCCCCGGTGCGGAGGCTGCAGAGGCAGGACCTGGAAGCGGGGCCGGCGAAGATGCCCTCAGCCAGTTCACCGTGGATTTCACCGCCCGCGCCCGCGCTGCGGAATTCGACCCCATTGTTGGCCGCGACGAGGAAATCCGGCAGGTGATCGACGTGCTCATGCGCCGCCGCCAGAACAATCCGATCCTGACCGGGGAAGCCGGTGTCGGCAAAACTGCCATTGTGGAGGGCTTTGCCCAGAAGATCGTCGCCGGAGACGTTCCACCCGCCCTTCTCGGCACGCGGCTCTGCGCGCTGGATCTTGGCCTGTTGCAGGCCGGGGCCTCCATGAAGGGGGAATTTGAAAAACGGTTGCGCGCAGTCATCGACGCGGTCCACGCCTCTATCGTGCCGACCATTTTGTTTATTGACGAAGCCCACACATTGGTGGGCGCTGGCGGCGCCGCCGGGACCGGGGATGCGGCCAACCTGCTCAAACCGGCCCTCGCCCGCGGCACCTTGCGCACGGTCGCCGCCACGACCTGGTCGGAATACCGGCAGCATTTTGAAAAAGACCCGGCCCTGACCCGGCGTTTCCAGCCGGTTCAGGTTGACGAGCCGGATGAAGAAAAGTGCTTTGCCATGGTTCGTGGCCTGCTGGGCCCCATGGAAGAGCACCACGAGGTGCGTATTCTCGACAGCGCCGTGAAAGCCGCTGTCTCACTCTCCCACCGCTATATCCCGGCCCGTCAGTTGCCTGACAAGGCGGTTAGCGTGCTCGATACGGCCTCTGCCAGGGTCAATATTTCCCAGGCAGCCCAACCGGCCCGGCTGTCGGATCTGGCCGCCAGAAAAGGCTTTCTGGAAACGGAAAAGCAAGCGCTGACAAATGACAGCGAACTGGGCATGGAACATCAAGAGCAACTCGACGCGTTGAACGCAGCCATCGCCGAGACAGAGGCCAGCATCGGCACCCTGCGCACCGAGTGGGAAAACGAACGCCAGCTCGTTGCCGCTATACGCCGGTTGAACGCCGCGCTCACAAGCCTGAAGGGCGGCGAGCCCGCACCGCATCCCGAAGGTGGTGAGATCGCCGATCCGGACAGTGACGCGCCCGCACTCATGCCCATTGATGACATCGAGCTGGATCTGGATGTTGATCTGGAAGATGAAGATGCGATCCGCGCCGCGCTGCACGAGAAACGGGCGGAACTGGCCAAGATCCCCGAAGATGACCGTATGGTCTATGCCTATGTGGATGACGAGGCCGTGGCCAGCATCATCTCCGACTGGACCGGCATTCCGGTCGGCCGCATGGTTCAGGATGAAATGGCCACCATTCTCAATCTGACGGAAAGCCTCAACAAGCGGGTGATCGGCCAGGCCCATGGCTTGGCCATGATCGCCAAGCGCATTGAGACCAGCCGTGCGCAGCTCGGCAATCCGGACAAGCCCATCGGCGTCTTCATGTTGTGCGGCCCGTCCGGCGTCGGCAAGACCGAAACGGCACTCGCCCTGGCCGAATCCCTTTATGGGGGCGAGGACAGCCTGATCACCATCAACATGTCCGAATTCCAGGAAGCCCATTCGGTCTCCGGCCTCAAAGGCGCCCCTCCAGGCTATGTTGGCTATGGCGAAGGTGGACGGTTGACGGAAGCAGTGCGGCGCAAACCCTATTCAGTGGTCCTGCTGGATGAAGTGGAAAAGGCCCACCCTGATGTGCATGAAATCTTCTTCCAGGTGTTTGACAAGGGCTGGATGGAAGACGGCATGGGCCGAAAGATCGACTTCCGCAACACGCTGATCCTGCTGACTTCGAATGTGGGCACCGACATCATCATGAAGGCCGCCAGCCATATGCTGGATTCCCCTGTTTCCAGCAATCCGGACCTTGCAGCCACCGACCCGAACGCCCCGGAGGCCGAAGCCCTTGCCGAGGCCCTGCGGCCCGCGCTGCTGGATGTGTTCCCACCTGCCCTGCTCGGGCGGATCGTGACGATTCCCTATTATCCGCTGTCACCATCCATGCTCGGATTCATCATCCGCCTTCAGCTCAACCGGATCGTAAAACGGGTGAAGGAAAACCGGAATGCGGAGCTGAGCTTCGGCGACGATGTGATTGCCCATATCGTCTCCCTGTGCCGGGACCCGGACAGCGGCGGCCGGATGATCGATAACATTCTGACCAACGATCTCCTGCCGAAACTGTCGCGGGCCTTCCTGACCGCCCAGATGAACGGGGACGAGATTGCCAAGGTGGCGATCACCGCCGGGGATGACGGTTTGACCATCGCCCCGGAAACGGCAGGCTGACAAATCACCGCACGTCTCGAACCGCTACCGGACACCCGGTGGCGGCCAAAAGCCTGTCAGTGCGTGGTCAGGATTTCGCCAATGGTTGTGCGGTAGGTTTTCAGGTCTTTGCTGGCAACCGATTGCGGGGCAGCCGTGCCGGTTTCCATCTCAAAGGCCAGCGGGTCCGTCGGCTCGCCCCTTTGCCGGATTTCAAAGTGAAGGTGCGGCCCGGTGGACAGGCCTGTCGTGCCCACATAACCGATCAGATCCCCCGCCTGGACCACTGACCCCAATTCGATACCGTCCGCATATTCGTGCATATGCGCATAGCGGCTGGTGATGCCGTCCTTGTGGGTGAGCTCAATGAAATTGCCATAGCCGCCGCGCACATCCTTGTAGGTCACCTTGCCGGAAAAGGCCGCCCGGATCGGGGTTCCGGTCGGTGCTGCCCAATCGACACCCGCATGGAGACGCTCGGTTTTCTTGATCGGGTGAAAGCGCATGCCGAATTTGGAGGTGAGAACCCCTTTGACTGGCACCAGCATCGCCCCGGACAGGCTGATCTTGCCGCCTTCACTGACACAGGCAAAGCCCCGGTTGCCGGGTGCTTTGAGCACATAGCAGCGTACCGACCAGTCATCCCCCCGCCGTACACCGGCAAACAACACCCGGCCGCCGCCGCGCTTTTCGTCCCGGGGCTGGTCGGTAAAGACCAGCGTGAAGCGCTCGTCCGGCTTGATAGGCCGTTTCAGATCCGTAGACGGGGCCAGATAGGCAATCGCCTCTCCGACAATTGACGCGGGCACCGCGTTGCGTACGGCGGTCGCATAGAGCCCGTCAATCAGACGATGGCTCCTGCCACCGGATGCGTGACTATCGTCCGCGTCTTTTTCGCCTGCGATGGTCTTTCCGAACCACGGATCAGCCCCATTCACATAAGCCTCCCCGTCACGGCTCACCGAGTAGGCCGCCGTGCCAAGATAGCCGTCAGCGCTATAAACCGACATTTGCACCGGTCGGTAATAGTCACCGATTCGCCCGACCCTATTCGCCATTCTGGCACCCCTCAGGGCGATCCTATCGCCTGCGACAAGATCAGTCTTCTTGAACTCTTCTTTTGCAAAGGCGACGAGTCCCCTGGAGGCCTCCTCATCAAATCCGTTGTCCTTCAAAAAGGCGCTCAGCGTGACCGGGGCTGCAATTTCCTGTGTGAGCTCAATCCGGCTGGGGCCCTGTCCGATGGGCCGTTCAGTCAGAAACAGGTTGAGCGTGTCGGTCGGCGGCTTCAAGAACACGGGCAGATCCGGCTTGCCCGCATCCACCGTACCGGCCCCGTCTTCCACCTCCAGACTGTCCGTCTCTTCGCCGCCGCCAAAATTGCCGAACTGGAAATCCGCTTCGCTCCCAGGCGCCCGGATGACCAGATCGCCATCCGCGTTCAGCATGCGGCTGTCCAGCACATAGGCCGTGAGGGTTGGCAGGGCGGAGACGCCGCTGCTGCTGGCCTTCTCGGGCACAGGCCGTTCGGACAGATCGAGCCTCTGGGCCGCACTGCCGCTCTTCAGCAGAACCGGATCTCCGGCAAGCGGGATCACCGCCGAGAGCGCCATGTCGAAAAAGGGGTCGGCCGGCTCATCCAACTCGTCGAGGGACGCTTGCTGAGCCAGCGGATCCGGCGGATCTGACGGGGCCGTCTGCGCCAAGTCTGCCGCCTCGATATCAGGCTGCTTCTGCGCTCCGTCCTGGCTGGCGGCGGGCTGACCGGCAACAAGCTGGGCGGCTGACGGCTGCTCGCTTCCGTCCGTGTCAGGAGCGGAGAAAGAAACAGCACCGGACGCCACAAGATGGGCAAGGCCGCCAACGCCCGCGCCCACCGCCAGAAACAGCGCGGCGAACCCTGCATAGACAAGAACCGGAGACGACCTCAGCCCGGCGCGATCTGTCCCCGCCGGTGCAGGTTCGGGAGACCCATTGGAAGGACCAGGACCGGTCCCGGCACCGCCACCGGCCCTGGCAGGCTGTGCCGCAGGACGGATCACCGTCCGGTCGAATTCCGGGCGCTGCGCACCGGAGGAAGGATTGTCAGGCCTTTGAACCATCAAGACCCCCGGACGCCATATGAGGGGCGTTGCAGATCATTGTCATAGCTTGGAAATCATGCCGGAGGACGGCCAAAGAAGCAAAACCGGACACGGAAAAAATTCCAGCTTTGTTCATGAGATCTTCTATCCAGGAAATTTTAGCAAACTGGCGCCTTGCTGCTGTCCTTCGCCAGCGGGTCCCAAGGCCTGTGGCTGCATATACATGTCCGGTACATCCAGCGTGAAGACGGCCATTTCCGTGCTCAGCCCCCTGAGATGACCGGCCCAGATTTCTTTCAGCGGATAGGTCTCCGGCAGTTCTTCAGCGACAGAGCGGCTTATGGCCAGACGAACCTTCTTGTCCTTGGCAACGGATTCGATCCGGCTGGCAGTGTTCACGGTGGTGCCCATGACCGTGAAGGAGCGCCGGTGTTCTCCGCCGATGTCCCCGACCAGAACCGGCCCCGCATTCAGCGCAATGCGCAGGTCCAGTTCACTCTGACCGGTGATGTTGCGGATATGATCGAGCAGGCCGACAATCTCCCTCGACGCATCCACTGCCGCCTGTTCCGGAGCCGCCACCGTGTTCGGCGCGTTCCAGACTGCCATGATAGCATCGCCGATATACTTGTCGATATAGCCCTGATGACGGGTGATGGTCTGGCCGATGGCATCGAAAGAGGCATTGACCACGCGCACCACATCCCGGTCCGCGAGTTTCTCGGACATTTTGGTGAAGCCGACAATGTCGATGAAGGCGACCACTACCTTGCGGGTGTCACCGCCCAGTTCCGGCAATTGCTCTGAAGACGCCATCTGCTTGATGACATCGGGCGCAAGATAATGTCCAAAGAGCCGGACCAGAGACCGCTGGCGCCGCTGCAGCAGGATCACTTTCCCGACCGCTGACGCGACCATGGCGCTGACAAGCCCCACCGGGGCCACGCCCGGAGAGACCAGAAGTCCGGCCTCCAGTCCCAGCAGGCTGAGACCAAAGCCGAGACATGTTCCAAGTACTGCCAGAAACGGAAGAACCATCAATGGAAGCCACAATCCGGCCAGCGCACCGGCAACCGCAAACAGGAGGGACAATGCTGCAAGGGCTGCCAGCCCGACATCGACCGCATAGCGCCCGGACAGGGCCGCGCCGATAAGATCCGCCAGAATGAACACACCTGCCGTCTGCGGTTGAACCCGTGGCCGTCCGCTGGGTCCGGTCTCGGCCGCCACCGCAGGCACATGGGGCAGAAACCGGTCGGAATAAAGATGCTCGTCTTCAAACGGCAGCAACCCGCCGAGAAGCACAATCCGGCCCTGGGCGAACTCCTTGAGGCGCAGGCGCCCCTCTTCAGTTCCGCTCAAGGCCAGAACGTCAATCAGGGAAAAGTAGGGCAAGGAGGTTGCAAGTCTTGCCGGTGGAATAGCCGTATAGGTTTCTTCCACACCGGACCTTGCCTTGCCGAGCAGGGCATCGACCAGATGCGGCGACGCTTTCAAGGGCAGGTCCGGCACATGCTGGCGCACCACCCCGTCCGTATCGGTCGACACAATGACGGAACGTACACCACCTTCGCCGATGGCGGCGGAAAAGCGGCTGTGCGGAACGCCGATTTCCGTATGGGCGATAAAGACCCTGCCCCGGTTCCTGTAAACAAAACTCTGAAACGGCCGGTCAAAGCCCTTCAGCCGGGCCTCGCCCGTGCTCGGGTCCAAGAAGGAATCGGCGCTGTAGGCAAAAACAAAGTCATATCCAAGGGCAACGGCGCCCGCATCCAGCAAGGCCTGCCCGGCTTCCGCCAGCACCGGTGTCATCAGAACGCGGGGAATACGCGACAGGCGCTCGGAGTCCAACGACACCTGATCCAGACCAACCACCGCCACCGGCTCGGAAGCCGTCTGGCGGCCGGGTTCCAGAAGCGCCCGGACCTGAAACATCCGGTCGATCACCCAGCCTTCCCAAATGGCCTTTTGCGCCGAAAGGCCGAACACAAAACCTGTGCTGACGGCCAGAAGCGCAATCAGCAGGACGAGTTGCTTCCGTCCCAAGCCAGTCTCCTGTAACCGGCCCGCAGCGGTCATTTCACAAGGACGACCGCAGTCTTGCGTCCGACCTGAGCCGGATCAATGATGATCTTGCGCATTTCAACGCCGAAATCGGGGGCTTTTCCCTGAAGAAACAGCTCAACTTCAATCGCTTCGTCATCGCTGTCGCGCGCAGGCATGTCAGTCACGATATGGTCGAGCACATCAAAGCGCTTGGGTTCACCGCCTGCAAAGGAGACAAAGACCGACCCGTACTCCTCTTTAGCCTTGTCATCGAACCGCAACATAAGCGATGCGGCTTTCTTGTTCTCCAGCGTCAGACCGCGCAAGGTGACCGTCAGCCCCTTGTCGGCGGTTTGCGTGCTCGAACCGCTATCGGCCTGGAGGCAATTGCCAGCACGAAGCACCTTTTCCTTGCCCCCCACCAGCTCAAAGCCTTCGGAGGAGACATTCAGCGTTCCAGAAGTGATGCGAACTTCCTGACAGGCCGAATAATCCAGGAGATCGACATGCCCGGCGCCGCCCAGGTCAACCACGTCCCCCGGCATCAATTCGGAAAAGGCCGCTACATCCACATCTTCGGATTTGTCGAGCACAAGAGCCACCGGATCGGCATAAGCAGATCCCGCAGAGGCAGCGCCCAATAGAAAGGCGGCGAGAAGTCCGGTTTTCCTGAAACTCTGCGGCGCAAAACGTCGAAACAATTCGGTCATGGCGGTCTCCTGCATCACGTGTCTTTGCGCACTTCGCACTCTTCTTTTGAGTCGGGCGCCAAATTTTTGTCTTTCATAGCAGAAAATGGCGATTTGAATGTGGCCATGGTCACATCTGTTAGCTTTTCAGGTCCTTGCAAGACCAACCTCACCCAATGAATGTCGGTTCGACCGTGACATGAGTGCGTTCAGCGCGAAGCATATCATGGGGCAATCTGGGAGATTGTCCAGGACATGCAACGCGGCGGAACGCTCTTATGCCGGGGCCTCTGGTGGCTTTCTCAGGCCCGCCGGACTGTATCACGCCGCTTGCCCGGCCGGGTATCGCGCCAGACATGCGACAGTGTGCGAAGTCCCTCCGCGTGCGGTCAAACAGGTCGCGATCCATCACGCTTTGTATACCCCGTCCGCCGTCATCCGGCAGGCACCGTATAGACGCCGGTGATGCCAACCCCGTCTCCAGCCCGGCCGAGAAGCTCAAGAAGCCTGGGCGCAAGAGCGCCATCAAGCGGGCGGCCATCCATGGCCGACAGGATCCCAACCAGTTGCGGCATGGGCTCCTGCGCGCGCACCAGAACAATATGATCCGCACCGAAGGGCAGCGCAGCGCGCAGATTGAGAACATAAGGGGTATCGGCAGCCATCCGGGTGTCTGTCCCAAGCGGATCTGCCTTCCGGTCCGGCGCCAGCAGGCGCAGCGTCCCGTCCGCTTCCAGCGCGAACGCCGCCATATACCCGCTCCGGTCAGACGTCAGGCCGACTTTCAAGGCGGAGCCTTCTGGTATGTGGCCAACCGAGGGTTTGAGAGTCCCTTCAATAGGCTGGCGGTTGCGCGAGAGCGCATAGAGATCGCTCAAGAAGAGCCATTTGGTCACAACGTCTTCAAACCGGTCGGCGTTTAGAGCCTTTTGCCGCAATACGACATCACCAAATTTGGTGAGCACATCGCCTTCTTCGACATCCCAGTAGAGATCCGCGCTGCCATCCTCCACGGCCTTGAGTTGCCCCGGACGCTTTTGCGTGAGCGCGTCCAGAACAGGCCCCGCAGTCTTTGTGCTGGCCGAGATTGTCAAAGCCGCGCCACTGCGCTCCAGAATATTGTCCTGGACCCTGGGCAGAACGGCGGCCCGGGAGGCGCCGCCGACGGTCAGGCTCGGGGTCTGGCGCCCTTCCGTGGCCACGCGGACCGTCTCCTTCAAGAACCGGGTCAGCTCAAGCATTGAAATCCCGCCATCCCGGTTGAGATCCGCCCGCCCCTCGACGCCGCGTGCAAATGACCAGCTCAGGGCGCCGCGTGGCTCTCCGGCGATCATCAATTCCGGAATGACCTGGCCGTCGACCGTTGCCCCGACATAGATCACATTGGCAAGGTCCTGAAGATCTTCCGCCGCAGCGTCTTTGCCCTTGAGCAGAGGATGCGGCGGCTGGCTGCGCAAAAGATCATTTTCAAAAGGCGGCAAACCAACAAGACGGGTCCCAAGGCGCCGGATACGCGGGTCGATCGACCGGGTCATGGTGCCAGAATGGCAACTGTCGGCCAGCACCAGCACGCTGCGGCCGCCCGCCGCCCGAAGCATGGCGGCCAGATCATCGTCGCGCAACCGTTCCCCATTGCCAGGGGCGGTTGTCGCAAATCCGGCAAGCAGAAAGACTTCGTCCAGCCCGTCTGCTTCAGAGCCTTTCACCCATTCTTGTTCCTGCGCACCGTGCCCGGCATAGGACAGGACCAGAATGTCTTCTTCCGACGAGCGTTCGATCAAGTCCTGCCACGCGCTCAGAATGCGCTCCCGCGAGGCCTCGGCATCAAACAGTGTCTGAAGGTCCGAGACGCCTGCCGCACGCAAAGTCCTGGCAATGTCCCGGGCGTCATTGACCGCCCCTTTGAGGGGCGACACATGCTGATACGCATCAATCCCGATGACAAGCGCCCGCCACTCGGCGGCGGCGGCCGGTCCGCCGGAAAACAGCAACATCGCCAGAAACGGGATCAGGATCAAACCCGGCACACAAGTGCACCGGGCCAGTACGTTTCGGAACAAAGCAAACATCGGATCACCCGCAGTGTTTCAGGCTCAGCCCCAACTGCCACCGCCGCCCCCGCCAGGACCGCCGCCACCATTGTCATTGTCGCGGAGAGCAGGATCGTTGATCGGATCGATAACTTTCGCCTTGGCGGGCGCAGCCGGTGCCGCTGCGGCGGGCGCCGGCTGGGGGGCCGGTTTGGGCTGCATTGCACAGCCAGCCATCACAAGCGCCAGAAGGCTTATTCCTGCCGTCGCAGAAGGGTATGTCCGCATAAGTCTTTTCTCCATGGAAGGTTAAAACAAATCATAGCGTGGGCGGCTTTGCTCCCACTGAAACTTGACGAGAGAGATCAACGCTTCATCGCCTTGAACCGGTGGCAGGCCCGCCTTGTCAAAAAACTGGGCCAGCGCCTCGCGCGTCTTGCGGCCGGGCTGTCCGTCCACAGGACCAGGCTCGTAGCCCAGATCGGTCAAGGTCTGCTGCAGAACCTTGGCCTTCAGGGCTTTGTTGGCTGCTTTCAGATCATTGCGCCCCTTTTCGGCCGCCGGAGACGAAGGATCGACTGCCGCCGCCATGGACAGCATTTTCACCCGGTCCCGGCCCGCAGCTTCCCCGGATTGCTGAGACAGCATCCAGGCCGTGTTGTAAGCGCCCCAGGCGTCGCCGCGCTCTGCACTGGCGCGGAACCACCTGGTGGCCTCGCCGGGGTTCTTGTCCACACCCTGGCCATTGAAATACATCAGGCCCAAGGCGGTTCCGGCAGCCGGATGGCCACCCTCATGGGCCTTGGTGAACCAGCCGAGAGCAGCCTTATAGTCCTGTGCGGTGCCCTTCCCGTCCCGGTAAAGAACACCCATGTTGAGATAGCCGTAAATGTCCTCACGCGCGGCTGAACGGTTGAAATAATAGACCGCCCTGTCGACATTCTCTTGAACATGCTCGCCGCGCAGATAAAAGTCGCCGATGGCGTTGAAGGAAAAGGTGTGTCCCGCCTCCACTGATTGCAGCAGCTTCTTCAGCCCTGCCTCCTTGTCCTGCCTTGTGCCAATGCCTCTGATTTCGGCCATTCCGAGGGAATGCAGCGCATAGGCATCGCCGCGTTCGGCCGCCTTGCGGTAAAGTTCAACCGCCTTGTCCCTGTCCCGGTCGATGCCAGCACCCAGGTAATACATGCGCCCCAGAACCTGACCGGCCCGGACATGGCCCATCTGGTAGGCCTGCGCGAAATAGCCGCCAGCTGCCTTCAGGTCACCGGCCGCAAAGGCACCGCGGCCCCGCTGGAACACAAACCGGCCGATTTCCGGATAACTGGCCATTGCGTCTGCGCAGGCTTTGTCCGTCGCGGCCGGGTCAATTTCATTGGCCAGATGGCCCTCGGTGACCGCCTGAAGATCGAAGGGCTGGGTTGCCAGCCGGTCGCATTGAGTCACGCGCGGCTGCACGATCTGAGTGATGGTCCGGGCCGGTTCACCGGCTTTGACGGGCAGATCCAGCGAAAACCGGCGCGCCTCGCTCTCAGACCCGATTTGCGGGCGCACGGTCAGCGACGCCAGGCTGGATACGGGAAACCGGTCCCCCGGGCGCAGCAACCGGCCATCTGACGACAATTGAAGATCGCTGTCGACGGACACGACTTCCAGCCAGTCATCTGTAGCAGGCAAGCCGGACACCGGCGCTTGCGGATAAACCGGAACCGGACCAACCCCGATATCCGCTTCCGCAGCTTGCCCCTTGGCGGTTTGCGCGACCCAGGCCAGCAGCTCTTCCAGACGTTTGTTGCGCTCTTCTAAGGGCAAAGCGGCCGGTTCGTCCGGTCCGGACTGGGCCACGGTGATCGACGCAATCGCAGAAGCAGACCCGCCCCACTCATCGGCCACGTCATATCCGATCAGCTCTACGTCCCCGGCCGAGGCTCCTGCCGGGACGAATTCGAGGCTGGCCAGTTCAACAGCGCTCAGGACATCCCCTTCCTCGACCGCCCGCCCATCGGGCAACCGCAAGGCGCCTTTTTCCGGGGCCAGGGTCAAGGTGGCCGTGATCGAACCGCCTTCCGGCTGCACCGGCTCTGGAATAGCCAGGGCCATCGGCGCATCGCCCATAGGCACGCTCACCCTGTGATGGGCCGTGACGATTGGTTCAGGCTTGGGAGGCACGAAATAGAAGCTGGTGACCAGGGTGGAATCTTCATACGGGATCTGCTGTCCGCCGGTCTTGCGCACGACCTCGTCGCGCACCTTGGTCATCAGGTCCTTGATTTCAAGCGACGGATCCAGGGCATTGCCCACCACGGAGGATGTGAACGGGCTCAACGGGCCTGTACCGTCATAAGCCACCTGCCCCGGGCGGGTCGCGTAAGAGATGAAGCTGCCCAGCTTGTTGGGAATCCGGCGCAGGCCGCGTGTCTTGCCAAGGGCATATTCCTCTTCGCCCCAGAACAGGCTGCCGATTTCAAACGGATTGTCCCGGCAGGCATCCAGCATCACGATCTGAAGGCTGGAAGCCGCCTTCATGTAATCCAGAAGATGGGAGACCTTGAGGCTTTCAAACTCCAGGTCATATTGCGAGGCCAGTTTGGCATCCACGGGCAGAATGAAATTGGCATCGCCAACCTGAAGGGCGTGGCCAGAATAATAAAACAGTGCCACATCGCCATCGTTCAGTTCCCGCAAGAACCTCCGGACGACCTGTTCCAGCTCCTTTTTGGCCAAATTGGTGCCAACGGTGACGTCAAAATCCGCATCCCGCAGCATCTTGGACACTTCGCGTGTGTCATTAAGCGGGTTTTCCAGCGGATCGACATATTGATAGTCCTGATTGCCGATCACCAGCGCCACCCGGCGGCCCACCTCCTCCGGCGCGGCAGCAAAAGCAGGCGCACTCAAAAGGGCCAGGCACACGGGCATGGCGGCGCAACCGCTTCGAAGCGCCCGCCGCAGTCTGGAAACCGGTTGACGGGCCTTCAAAGAGGGAAAGTTTGGTCGTGAAAGCCTGTTTTTTCCTGTTGGCATGTCATCCTCAGCGCGTTTCGGCACCTAAAATACTGCGGCGGAACTCAAATCCAGTGTGTGATGTTATTCACAAAGAGGGCGTTTTTCCGGCTCCCTCCGTCTGTCAATCCATAAAGTAACGTATCGTAAAGTGTGCATACTTGCGCCTGGTTCGCAAGCGCTCAGACGCATTGCCGGCTCCCTCCACAGGGGAAACAGTGCCGCGGTTTGAATTCGCGGCCAATCTATCTACCATAGGGTGTTCCCGCCTCTAGATGAAGCTGAGCCGCCCAATGTCTTCCGCCCTCTCCTTCCGGACCTTGCAAGAAAATGACCTTTCCATTCTGCTTGAGATGGCTCGGCTCGAAGGCTGGAATCCGGGTGTGGAAGATGGCCCGGCTTTCTTTGCCGCCGATCCGACAGGATTTCTGGCCGGAGAGCTCGACGGAGAGCTTGTGACAGTCATTTCCGCCGTGCGCTATGGTGAGACCTTCGGCTTTATCGGTTTTTACATCTGCAAACCCGAGTTCCGCTCCAAGGGCTTCGGCCACCAGATCTGGCAGCACGCTCTGGCGTATCTCGGACAGCGCACACTGGGTCTGGACGCGGTGAAGGAACAGGTCTCAAGCTATGCCGAACATGGCTTCAAGCCGGTCTACCGCAACATCCGCCAGACCGGCCTGGCCTTGTGCGACACACCGATGGACCCAAGGATTACGCCCCTAGGCCAGGGTCTGTTCCCGTCCTTGCGGGACTATGACCGGCGGTTTTTCCCGGTGCCCCGCGAAACGTTTCTGAGCGTGTGGGCAGCCCCCATGCTGGAGACCCGGCGCGGCTTTGCCTTCGTCGAAAATGGCGACATGAAGGGATATGGCGTGCTGCGCCAATGCGATGACGGCTACAAGATCGGTCCGCTGTTTGCCGACACGCCGGAAATTGCCGACACCCTGTTCCGGGCTCTGGCGGGTCAGGTCAAAGGGCAATTCATCGTGCTGGACACACCGGAACCGAATGCGGCGGCCCTGCTTCTGGCCGAGACCTATGAGCTTTCGCCGGAGTTCGAGACCTTCCGCATGTATCGCGGTCCGGCTCCGGACCTTCCGCTCGATCAGATCTACGGCATTACCACGTTCGAACTGGGCTGACGCAGCTCATCAAATCTCAATGCTCCACATTCTTGTAGGCGAGCATGGCGCCGGCAAGATCTTCCAACGCCGCCCCAACGGACTTGAACAGGGTCACAGCGTCTTCCGACTGGCGCCCCGGATGGCTGCCCCGGCACAGGTCATATAAGTCTGCGCGGATATCGTCCGGCGAAATCAGGCCCGACTGCAGCGGCTGCACAATGTCTCCCCCTTCCGACAGGCAGCCGTCCCGCGTGTCGACAAAGATCTCGGCGCGTTCAATCAACGCATCGTCGCTCTCCCGCATGGCCGGTTTGAAGGCTCCAACCAGATCCACATGAGTGCCCGGTTTCAGCACATCGCCCTTGATCAGCGGTTCGGAGGAAAGGGTTGCCGCACTGACAATATCCGCATCGCCCAGAGCCTGACGCAAACTTCCCGCCGGGCGGACCTCAACAGGAAGCTGCGCGGTCAACTCCCCGGCAAGTTCTGCGGCCTTTTCTGCCGAACGGCCCCAGATGGTCACGGTGTCGATGGACCGGATCGCCATATGGGCGGCAACCAGATTGGGCGCAAGGCGGCCTGTACCAAGGACCAGAAGGTGACGGGCATCTGAACGGGCCAGATAGCGCGCGGCCAGAGCGGAGGCTGCTGCCGTGCGCCGGGCGGTCAATTCGCCGCCATCGACCATGGCCAGCATCTCACCGGTTCTGGCATCGGAGAGCAGATACTGCCCGTGGACGGCGGGGAGATTGCGCTCCGAGTTTCCCGGCACCACATTGACGACCTTCACCCCCGCATAGCCGCCAGGCACCCAGGCGGGCATCAGCAGGACGGTCCCGGGAGGTTCTCCGGGAATGTCAAAATCATGATGGTGGCGGGTCGGCATCACACAGCCGGAGCGGAACATCTCCGCCAGTGCGTCAATCAGATCCGGAAACGGCAGGGCTTGGCGGGTTTGGTCTTCGGACAAGAGAAGCATGTCAACTCATTCAGATTTTTGTACTGGACACATGGCCCTATCACTGTGGAATGCCGAGCGGATCATTCAGGCGGGATTCAGTCACACGGTGCTCGCGCCTCTTTGGCACAAGTGCGTTCCTCAAGGCGCGACAAAACCACAGAAGCGCCAGTGAACCAACCCGCGCGCCTGAAAATATTTACTCGCAGCGGTAGTTTTTACGACAGATCGAAGATCATCATTACATAAGCGGCAAACAGTGCCAGATGTACGGCCCCTTGGAGATAATTGGTAACCCTGGTGCTGAAGGTCAGCAGGCTGACAAACAGCGTCAGGGCGAGCAGGATCATTTCCGAATAGTCCAGGGCCAGTTCAATTCGGTGCCCTGTGACCCAACTGACGATCAGGACGGCTGGGACCGTCAATCCGATGGTGGAAACGGCGGCTCCCAGACAGATATTGACGGCCCGTTGAAGCTTGTTTTCCAGTGCTGCATGAAAGCCGCTCATGCCTTCGGGCATCAGCACCAGCGCCGCAACAATGAAGCCGCTGAGGGCAATGGGGGCGCCGATGCCATCAATGCCGAACTCCACATAAAGCGCGAGTTTCTTTGACAGAAGAATGATCGGCACCAGGGCACATAGCAGCCCGGCCACATGAAACGGAATAGACCGCACCGGTCCGCCGTGATGGGCATCCTCGTCGTCTCCCGCATCGGGCTGACGGAAGAAGTCGCTGTGGGTCAGAGTCTGCATGGCCAGGAACACACCATAGAGCATCAGCGACATGACAATCTCAAACCCCGCCTGCAAGTGGGACAGCTCCCCGCCCGGGGCCGAATTGGTGACCCTTGGCAGCACTAGAGCGAAAATGGCGAGCGGCACCAGGATGGACAGAAAAGCGTTGGCGCCCTGCAGATTATAGGTCTGGTTCTTGTGTTTCAGTCCCCCGGCCAGAAGGCACAGGCCAATAAGGCCGTTAAGAACAATCATGATCACTGAAAACATCGTGTCCCGGGCCATGGTAGGCGCCGCATCCCCCGAAATCATGATCGCAACAATAAGCGCCACTTCGATGCCCACAACGGCGATGGTCAGAACCAGCGTTCCAAAAGGTTCGCCCAGGATCGACGCCAAACATTCCGCATGGCGCACAACTGAAAACGCGCACCACATGACGGTGAGAAAGATCACGGCCAGCAGGCCAAGCGACGGGGCCACCCCGATTACCGCTGGTTTCAACAGATCCCCGGCGGCCAGAAACGCTGCGAAGACTGCAAAACCGAAGAGGCTCGGAAATTCACTTCTCAAAATGGACACAGGAGGTCACCGCCGGGCTTGGAACAACTGTAAACGCGCCGAAGAGTAATCGACGGTCCGTCAAAGCGCCACGGTTAGCGACCGCAAGTTTACCAAGGTCCTGCGGCCATCAACATCTATCTTTGCTCAAACGCACCATCAAAGGCTGTCTTTGAGACAGATGGGCGGCCGCCCCTTCCCCCGGATCTCGAACCTCAGATCGCCAGATATTCCTGGCGCAACTCCGCATTGTCGAGGACATCCTGAGCGGAGCCGTCAAAGACGACCTCTCCCATATCCAGGATGACCGCGCGGTCCGCCAGATGCAAAGCCGCAATCGCGTTCTGTTCAACGATAATGGTCGTGATTCCCAGATCCTTGACCCCTTCCAGAATGCGCTCGATTTCCTGAACGATCACCGGGGCCAGCCCTTCATAGGGCTCATCCAGCAGCAGCAGCTTGATATCCCGCGCCAGAATGCGGGCCACCGCCAGCATCTGCTGTTCACCGCCGGACATGGTCACGGCCTCTTGGGCCCGGCGTTCCGCAAGGCGGGGGAAATGGTCGTAAATGCGCTCGATGGACCAGCCTTTGGGTTCGGCGATCTGGGACAGTTCCAGGTTTTCTTGAACGGTCAACCCCGGAATGATCCGCCGGTCTTCCGGCACCAGCCCTACCCCGACCCGGGCGGCCTGATGGCTTCGCATTTCATGCAGTGCCTTGTGATCAAGCCAGATCTCCCCGCGGGTGAGATGGGGATCGTCCATTCGGGCAATGGTTCTCAAAGTCGAGGTCTTGCCCGCACCGTTGCGGCCCAAAAGCGCCAGAATCTCCCCTTCCCGAACATCAAAGCTGATGCCCTGAACGATATAGCTTTCCCCGTAATAGGAATGCAGGTCCCAGGCGGAGAAGAAGGCCGGTGCCGTGCCTCTGGCCTTTTGCGGTTTCACGCCTGGCGCGGTTTTGCCGGAGAACTGATCTTCCAGAATAGTCATAGATGCGCTCCTCCGAGATAGGCTTCCTGAACGCGTGGATCGCCCTTGATCTCTTCGGGCTTGCCTTCGGCGATGATGGCGCCCTGCGCCAGAACGGTCACCTTTTCGGCCAGGGAAAAGACGACGTGCATGTCATGTTCAATGACCACTTTGGTGATCCCACGGTCGCCAATGCGCTTCAGAAGATCGATCGTATTGTTGGTATCGGCCCGGGACATACCGGCCGTCGGCTCGTCAAGCAAAAGCAGCTTGGGGTCCTGGGAGAGGCACATGGCCAGTTCCAGGCGCCGCTTGTCGCCCCGAGACAGGGAGCCCGCAATACTGTCGCGCTTTTCCGCCAGCCCCACATCCTCCAGCATGTGCAGGGCCTTGTCCCGGATCTCCGCATCCTTGTCGACACGGGCAAAGGCCTGCAGGGTGAATTCCCCGTCCCGCTTTGCCAGGGCCGGGATCATGATGTTTTCCAGCAAGGTCAGATCGCCGAAAATCTCCGGGGTCTGAAACACTCGGGACACGCCGATCTGATTGATCTCATAGGGTTTCATCCCAGTCAGCGAGGTCTCGCCGAACATCACGGTGCCCGTATCGGGAACAAGACGCCCGATCAGGCAGTTGAGAAAGGTCGATTTTCCAGCGCCGTTCGGGCCGATAATGGCGTGAACCGTGCCTTCCTCAACCTTGAAATTGACCTCGTTGAGCGCCCGCAGGCCACCGAAGGACTTGTTCACGCCCTCAACTCTCAGGATATCCATTCTGTCTTCCCTTATTCAGCCGGGGCGGTTTTGGTGCGGGCCGACGCATCCTTGCCAGCCGCAGGCTTGCGCTTGAAGAGACGCCCGATCCGATCAACCCCTTCCATGATGCCCCCCGGCAGGAAGATAACGATCAGCATGAACATGATGCCGAGCGTCAGGTGCCACCCTTTGCCGATAAAGGGATGAATGACAAAAACCAGGAAATCGGCGACGCCCTCCGGCAGACCGGAGAACCAGCCATAAAGGATGTTGTCGTTGATCTTAGAGAAGATGTTCTCGCAGTATTTGATGAAGCCTGCGCCCAGCACCGGCCCGATCAGGGTTCCTGCGCCGCCCAGAATGGTCATCAGAACCACCTCGCCCGATGCCGTCCACTGCATGCGTTCAGCCCCCGCAAGCGGGTCCATGGCCACCATCAGACCGCCTGCGAGACCGGCATACATGCCGGAAATCACAAAGGCGGCCAGCGTATAGGGCTTGCTGTTGAGCCCGGTAAAATTCATGCGCTCCTGGTTGGACTTGACCGCGCGCAGCATCATGCCGAACGGCGAGCGGAAGATGCGGATAGCCACATAAAAGGCAATCATCATCACGACGGCACACAGGTAATAGCCGGCATTGAAGGTGAACAGCCAGCCGCCCAGGCTGAGTTCATAACTCTCCCGCATGGTGAGCCCGAACAGGTTGGCGGCCGGGATCGCGCCGTCCACCTGGCTTACTCCAAGAATGCGCGGATCATCCAGCGCGAGCTGCAAACCTGTTTCCCCATTTGTGATCGGGGTCAGGACAGAATAGGCCAGCGAGAACGACATCTGGGCAAACGCCAGGGTCAGAATAGAGAAATAGATGCCGGAGCGGCGCAGTGAGATGTAGCCAACCAGCAGTGAGAACAATCCTGCAAAGACAACCGACATCATGATCGCCGGGATCACATTCATGGTCAAAAGCTTCATCATCCACACTCCTGCATAGGAGCCGACACCCAGGAAGGCCGCATGGCCGAAGCTGAGATACCCGGTCAGTCCAAAGAGGATGTTGAAGCCGATGGCAAAGATGCCGAAGATCAGAAACCTCTGCATCAGATCGGGATAGCCTGCATTGAACTGGGCCAGTTCGGAGTTTTCCGGAAACGGGTTCAGGAGAAACGGCGCGAAGACCACGAGTATCAGCACCAGGACAAACAGGGACGTGTCTTTTTTGCTAAGTCCAAGCATGAATTAATTCTCCATAACACCCTTGCGGCCCATCAGACCCCGCGGGCGGGTCAGGAGGATCACGATCGCGACGAGATAGATGATGATCTGATTGATGCCGGGCAGAAGGGCAACGACCTGGGCCATGGAGGCAAAGCTTTCCAGGATGCCAAGCAGGAAGCCTGCAAGAACAGCGCCCGGAAGCGACCCCATGCCACCGACAACCACCACAACGAAACTGAGCACGAGGAAATCCATGCCCATGTGATAGTTGGGAGAATTGATCGGCGCATACATCACTCCGGCCAGACCGGCGACCACAGCAGCCAGCGCGAACATGATCGTGAAGCGCTTGTCGATATTGATGCCAAGAAGCCCGACCGTCTGCCGGTCAGCCATACCGGCCCGAACCACCATGCCGAAGGTGGTGAATTGCAGGAAAGCGAACACCGCGCCGACAATTGCGGCTGCGAAGAGGAAATAGACGATCCGCCAATAGGGATAGATGATCACATTCGGGTCCATGCCGATCATCGCGCCGAAATCGAAACTTCCGGAAAAGACTTCCGGCGCCGGTGTCGGGATCGGGTTCGCGCCGAAGAAGTATTTGATGATCTCCTGCAGCACGATGGCCAGTCCGAAGGTCACGAGGATCTGGTCCGCATGGGGGCGCTTGTAGAAATACTTGATCAGCCCCCGTTCCATGAACAGTCCGACCAGAGCCATGATGGGTATGGAAAACAGGATGGCGAGCGGCACCGACCAGTCGATGATCGCTGCACCGGCCTCCGGCCCGAACCAGGCTTCCACATAGGGCGTTTCCACCTTCAGCGGATTGCCGAGAAAGTCGGTCCTGCTTTCATCGATCGTGACAAAAGACAAGGACAGAAAGCGGCTTAAGGTCACCGCACAAAAGGCGCCGATCATGAACAGCGCGCCATGGGCAAAATTCACCACCCCCAGCGTTCCGAAGATGAGTGTCAGCCCCAGAGCAATCAGCGCATAGGCGGAGCCCTTGTCCAAACCGTTCAGAATTTGCAGAAGTATCGCGTCCATCGCTCTCAGCTCGGAAGATCATCCGGGGCTCTTGACCGGTCCCCGCATCAATTCATGGAAAAGGGACAGGACGGTAGGACCGCCCTGCCCCTTGCTTGCATGCGTATCAGGCGCCGGGGTTGCAGGTGCCCAGAGCGCCGCCGGCGAATTGCGGATTGTCCGGCTCGTACCAGACCTGCGAGGCCGGCGTGACTTCGACGATCTCCAGAAGGTCGAACTGGGAGCTCGGGTTTTCCTTCCCCTTCACCACAAGGACATCCTTGAAGCACTGATGATCGGCTGCCCGGTAGAGGGTCGGACCATTGCCAAGACCGTCGAACAGGTACCCCTTGTTGGACGGTGAGCTGACACCCGGCAGGGCGCTATCACCTTCCAGGGCCTCGACAACCGAACACGGGTTGAAGGATCCGGCCCGCTCCACGGCATCAGCGTAAAGCAGCGTCTGCACATAGCAGGTATGGGCTGCCTGGCTGGGCGGGAAGCCGTATTCCTGGCCGAAGGATTTCACGAATGCCTTGGAGCCTTCATCCTGCAGCGACCAATGCCAGTTGGTGGACCCGAAAATGCCCTTGACGTTCGCACCGGCACCCTTGGCCATCAGGCGGGAATAAAGCGGAACGATGATCTCGAAATTCTTGCCGTTCACGACCTTGTCGCGCAGGCCGAACTGGACCGCATTGGTGAGCGAGTTCACCATGTTGCCGCCATAGTGGTTCAACACCAGAACATCCGCATCGGATTGCAGGACCGGAGTGATATAGGCCGAGAAATCCGTTGCCGCGAGTGGGGTCTTGACGGTTTCCACCGTCTCCCAGCCCAGAGCCTCGGTGGATTCACGTACGGCCTGTTCGGTCGTATAGCCCCAGTTGTAGTCTGCGGTCAGATGATAGGCCTTGCGGTCACTGCCATAGGCGTTTTTGAGCACCGGGGCGAGCGCCGCGCCGGACATATAGGAGTTGAAGAAGTGGCGGAAGCCATTGGCCTTCTTGTCCTTGCCCGTGGTGTCGTTGGAATGGGTCAGGCCCGCCATGAAGATCACGCCCGCTTCCTGACAAAGTGCCTGCACGGCCACGGCCACACCGGAGGACGAGCCGCCGGTGATCATGATCGCACCATCTTTTTCGATCATGGATTTCGCCGAGGCGCGGGCCGCATCCGACTTGGTCTGCGTGTCCCCGGTCACAAACTCGACCTTCTTGCCCAGAATGCCAGCCCCTTTGAGGGCCTTGGACGAGAAGGTGTTCAGCATGCCACCGTCGCCTTCCCCGTTCAGATGCTTGACGGCGAGCTGATAGGCCCGCAACTCATCGGCCCCTTCGTCCGCATAGGGGCCGGTTTGCGGTACGTTAAACCCGAGGGTAACGGTGCCGCCGGTCGGCTCGTTCAAATATCCCTGCGACCAGGCCCGGCCGGTAAAAATAGTCGGCGTAGCCAAGGCGGCCCCGCCCATCGCACCGGCACGCAAAAGAGACCGGCGATTGAGGGGTTTACGAATTAAGCTCATACTTTCCTCCCAGAAAGGACAACGCGCCCCCGTCGGACGCATCGGCGATAGCTGTACAGCCGCTAGCAATTCTGGACTGTTCCCCGGCCGGTCTCCCAGCTCCTCACCCCCAAAACCGCAAGCTACCGAAACTGTAAAAACACTTACTTTGGATCAGCAATACGACTATCGGACCGCTAATATTTTCCCCTCATTAGACTTTTGAAGTAAATACGCGCTATTTTCGCAGCTAATCTGATTATTATATTGCGATGCAACATGATTTTTCCCCATATACGATCAAATAGTTACTCTACGGCCATCTGGCAGCGCAAAACGAGATTGACGCTCAGCCGGTTTCACGCAATATCTGAGCCTGCCTATACGAAAGTCGCAGCCGATCTCCCTCAGTGGCTGCACTTTTGCCACCTCTTGTACCAATCACCGGCGAAAAAACTGCTCGGGCCTGCGCGAGCGCGCGCGCTTTGCATGAAGGAAACGGACCCTTGACGATTCTGACATCCATAGACCAGCTGCATGACATATACGGCGCCTCCGGCGAAAGCTCCTCTACGAAGGAAATCGGCAAGCTAAGCCCTGCCTATCGCAGCATTGTGGAGGCGTCTTCCTTCTGCGCCCTGTCGACCTGTGGCCCTGAAGGCCTGGACTGTTCACCGCGTGGGGATGACGGTGAAGTTGTCCGGGTCGAAAATGACGAAACGCTTCTGCTGCCGGACCGCCGTGGCAACAACCGGATCGACTCCTTGCGCAACATTGTGCGCGATCCACGGGTCTCGCTCATGTTCATGATCCCGGGCTGGGACAATGTACTCCGGGTGAACGGCAAAGCGGTCGTCTCGGTCGACCCTGAGATGCTTGCCTCTTTCGAAAAGGAAGGGCATTTGCCGCGCAGCGTGATCGTGATCACCATTGACGCCGTCTACTTCCAGTGCGCCCGCGCCATCATGAGGGCAGGCCTTTGGCAGGATGCCAAGAAGATCTCCAAAGGCGATCTGCCGACGCCGGGCCAGATTCTTCAGGAGATCAAGGCCAGCTTCGACGGCGCAACCTATGATCGGGAATGGCCGGGCCGGGCTGCCAAAAGCATGTGGTAACCGCTTCACGCCGGACAGAGACAGGAACAACGACACTCAGCGCTTTGAGCCCGCCACCACCACGCCTTTGATTGTCCTGTCTGGATGTTCGGGCTGGGGCAAGACCACACTCCTTTCGGAACTTCAATCGCGCGGGCACATGCTGGTTCCGGATGCCGGCGGGCGCGTTGTTCCCCAGGCTCAAGCCGAAGGAACAAGCGCAGCGCCCTGGTCGTCCCCATGGCCCTTGCCCGCGCCTGTGTCTGTCTTCATCTGAGTGATCTTGACGGCCTCGCCGGTCAGGAAGGCCCGGTCTCTATCGACAGGAGCCTCGTTGAGGTCATCACATATCTTTCGGTGCGTGAACTGCCCTTGCCTGAGGACCTTACAGCGCTTTTGCAAGAGCCAAGATTCGCCCCGCTTGTGTTCATGGTGCTGCCCTGGAGGGACATTTTCTCCACGTGTGCCGAGCGGAAAACGTGTGCGGAGCGGAAAACACTCTTCAGCACAGCGGTTCTGGAATACACACATTTGCACCGGAGCTATGTGAGCCGCGAATTCACCCTCTATGACCTGCCCAAGGGCTCTGTTACAAAGCGGGCAGACTTGTTGAAAGCTGCTGGCAATCCTGACCAGCCCTCCACCTGCGGCTGGACCTCAGGAAAACAAACGCCATATCAGCCCAAGACCAACCCGATATATGATCTTCGAGACCCTTTCATGACCAGCAATCCTCTTCTCGCCGACTGGACCACACCGTTTGAGCTGCCCCCGTTTGACCTGATCAAGCCGGACCATTTTGAAGAGGCCTTTGAGACGGCCATGGCCGAGGCACGTGCAGACAGCGATGCCATTGCCGGGCAGACCGACGCACCCACATTTGAAAACACCATTCTGGCGCTTGAGACCTCGGGCAAGTCGCTGACCAAGGTCGCGCGCACCTTCTTCAACCTCACCGGGGCCGATACGAACGAGGTTCTTCAGAAGATCGAACGGGACATAGCGCCCAAACTTGCCAAACATTCCTCCGACATGCTGCTGAACGCGCATCTTGCGGCCCGGGTCACCACCTTGTGGGAAAACCGTGGCAGTTTGGGTCTGGCGGCAGAAGAAGAAAAGGTTCTGGAACGGTACTTCAAGATGTTTCAGCGCGCCGGTGCGGGCCTTGATGAAGGCGGCAAGTCCCGGATTGCAGAGATTTCCCAGCGGCTGGCGAGCCTGGGCACACATTTTTCCCAAAATGTCCTGAAGGACGAGTCCGACTATCAGCTGGTTCTGGAAACGGAAGAGGATCTGGCCGGTCTGCCGGAATTTCTGGTGACGGCTGCGGCCGAAGCCGCCCGCAGCCGCGGGCTGGAGGGCAGATATGTCATCACCCTGTCGCGCTCCAGCATTGAGCCGTTCCTTCAGTTTTCCACCAACCGGCCCTTGCGCGAAGAAGCCTTCAAAGCCTGGAGTGCGCGGGGAGACGGCGACGGGAACACCAACAACAAAGCCATCATCACCGAGACCTTGAAACTTCGTGCGGAACGCGCCCAGTTGCTCGGTTTCGACACCTTTGCCGACTTCAAGCTTGATGACACGATGGCAAAGACCCCGGAAAATGTCCGCTCCCTCTTGACGCGGGTCTGGGAACCGGCCGTTGCCCAGGCACGGGACGAACAGCAAAAGCTTGCAGATCTTGCCGCCCACTCCGGTGAAAACCACAAGATCGAAGCTTGGGACTGGCGGTTTTATGCCGAAAAGCTGCGCAAGGCAGAGCATGACCTCGATGAGGCTGAGCTCAAACCCTATTTCCAGCTCGACAAGATGATCGCGGCTGCCTTCGATACGGCCACCCGTCTTTTTGGGGTCACTTTCCGGTCATGCCAGGGCCTGACGCTCTATCATCCGGATGTGAAGGCCTATGAGGTGCTGGACCGCAAGGGCGAGCACATTGGCCTTTTTCTCGGGGACTATTTTGCCCGCCCCTCAAAACGGTCCGGTGCCTGGATGAGCGCCTTCCGTCTGCAGCACCGGCTGGACGGGGCCGTGTCTCCGGTCATCGTCAATGTGATGAATTTCGCAAAAGGTGCACCGGGGGAAGCCACCCTGCTCACCTTCGATGATGCGCGCACCCTCTTTCATGAATTCGGCCACGGCCTGCATGGCCTGCTTTCGGATGTGACCTATCCTATGATTTCCGGCACAAGTGTCGCTCGCGACTTTGTCGAGCTGCCCTCACAGCTCTATGAGCACTGGCTGTCGGAACCTGAGGTCCTCTCACGCTTCGCGGTTCACTACAAGACCGGCGAGCCCATGCCCGAAGCCCTCCTTGACCGGCTCCTTGCGGCAGCCAACTTCAATCAGGGCTTTGCCACGGTCGAATACACCTCATCGGCCCTGGTCGATCTGAACCTGCATCTGCTCAAGGATCCCGGTGATCTCGATATTGAAGCCTTTGAAAGGGATACGCTCGAGCGGATCGGCATGCCAAGCGCCATCACCATGCGCCACCGCATTCCCCATTTCCAGCATGTGTTTTCCGGGGACGGCTATTCGGCGGGCTATTACAGCTACATGTGGTCAGAAGTCATGGATGCGGATGCCTTCGGAGCCTTTGAAGAGGCGGGCGACATCTTCGATCCGCAGACGGCGGACCGGCTTTTGCGGCATATTTATGCGGCCGGAGGCCGCCCTGATCCGGAAGAAACCTACAAAGCCTTCCGGGGACGTGCCCCAAAAATAGATGCCCTCTTGCAAAAACGCGGATTTGCAGCCTGAATATGGGCCGCTGGTGAAGGAGCCAGCGCCTCACACATATTTGGGACCTTGCGAATGATAAAACCGATGATGCCTCCGCCCGAACCAACCACGGCGTTTTTACGCTTGTCCATCATGCTGAGCGGCCTAGCGGGCGCGGCGGGTGTCGCGGGTCTGGCGTTGGCGTCACACGCGTTTGCAGGAAATGGCGGCCAATTGATCACGGCCGCCCAGATGCTGATGCTGCATGCCCCGATCCTGCTGGCGATCGGTCTTCTGGCCCAGCTGCGCAGAGTGATGCTGCTGCCGCTGACCTGTATTTTGTTGACGGCTGGCCTGGGGCTGTTCTCAGGCGATCTGTACCTGAAGACCTTTCTTGGGGACGGTCTCTTTCCCATGGCAGCCCCCACGGGTGGCATGCTGCTGATTGCCGGCTGGTTCTTTCTGGTGCTGGGCGCTTTCGGCGTGACACCACGACACGAATAAGTTCAGTCGTTCAGCCATATCGCGTTCAAACGGGCTTACCTGCATGAACGCGATGTTGCAAAAAAGCTCCTCTCGTGAACGCCTTGCGGCCTCACGACTCAGCCTTTCAACCGCTCCGCATGCCAGGCAATATGATCGCGCGCGAAGGTCGCAACGAAAAAATAGGAATGGTCATAACCTTCCTGCAAACGGTAGCAATGAGCTGTTTTTGTTTCGACCAGGGCCCCGGCGAGAGCCGCCGGTTTCAGGAGATCAAAAAACTGGTCATCGGCGCCCTGGTCCACCAGAACATCCCCGGACCAGCCCTTTTCCCGTAAAAGCAAAGACGCATCATGGGCGGGCCAAAGGCTTTCATTTGCCCCCAGATAGGCGCCAAGCTGTTTACGGCCCCAGTCCGAGTCGGACGGGTTGGAAATCGGCGCAAAGGCTGACAGGGACTGGTAGTGGCCGGGATATTTCATGGCAAGGGTCAGCGCCCCGTGCCCTCCCATGGAATGGCCGGTGATGCCGTGATGCACGGACACCGCAAATTTCTCGGTGACCAGATCACGCAATTCGCTGGCGATATAGGTCTCCATCTGGAAGTGCGGATGCCAGGGCGCTTCCGTCGCATTGACGTAAAACCCCGCGCCCTGGCCGAGATCATAAGCCTCATCATCCGCAATGCCTTCTCCCCTCGGGCTCGTGTCCGGAAAGACCAGGGCCAGCCCGAACTCAGCCGCGTGGGCCTGAAGACCAGCCTTGGTCATGGCGTTTTCGTGTGTGCAGGTCAGTCCGGACAGATACCAGAGCACCGGCACAGGACCGACCTGAGCCTGAGGCGGCATATAGACCGCAAAGGTCATGTCACAACCGCACGCCTGCGAGGCGTGGCTATAAACACCCTGGACACCACCAAAAGCCTTGTTTTCGGAAAGAGTTTTCATCTGAAGACGCCTGTTGGAGACTGGAAGAATGAGCGGCTCACCGGAGGCGGCTGCCGCATTCAAAAGGAAAAGGCCGGGGCGCAGCGTTCACACAAGAGGCTTGCGTCCCGGAGCAGACTGCCCACCGCCGCGCAAGCGGCGGTGCTTCAGGATCAGTAGAGCACGACGGAGCGGATCGACTCGCCTTTGTGCATGAGATCGAAGCCCTTGTTGATGTCGTCCAGCGGCATGGTGTGGGTGATCATCGGATCGATCTCGATTTTGCCATCCATGTACCAGTCGACAATCTGCGGCACATCGGTGCGGCCCCGCGCCCCGCCAAAGGCGGTGCCTTTCCAGGTCCGGCCGGTGACCAGCTGGAACGGCCGGGTGGAAATTTCAGCGCCCGCGGCTGCCACTCCGATGATGATGCTTTCACCCCAGCCCTTGTGAGCGCTCTCTAGCGCCGCCCGCATGACATTGACATTGCCGGTCGCATCGAAAGTGTAGTCCGCCCCGCCCTTGGTCAGATTGACCAGATAGGGCACCAGATCCTCTTCCACCTCGTTCGGATTGACAAAATCCGTCATCCCGAATCGCTTGGCCATCTCGATCTTGTCCGGATTAAGATCGACACCGACAATCTGATCTGCTCCAGCAAGACGCAGGCCCTGGATCACATTGAGGCCAATCCCGCCAAGACCGAACACAATGGCCCGGGAGCCGATTTCCACCTTGGCCGTGTTGATCACCGCGCCGATGCCGGTCGTGACGCCGCAGCCAATGTAGCAAACCTTGTCAAAAGGCGCGTCCGGACGGATCTTGGCCAAGGCAATCTCCGGCACGACCGTATAGTTGGCGAAGGTCGAGGTGCCCATATAGTGCAGGATCGGTTGCCCATCGAGGGTCGAGAAACGGGACGAACCGTCCGGCATCAACCCCTGCCCCTGGGTGGAGCGGATCGCCTGACACAGATTGGTTTTTGGGTTGAGGCAATATTCACAATTGCGGCATTCGGGCGTATAGAGGGGAATGACATGATCGCCCGGCTTCAGCGTGGTCACGCCGGGCCCGACCTCTACCACGACCCCTGCCCCTTCATGGCCTAGAATCGCCGGAAACAGGCCTTCCGGATCAGCACCGGATAGAGTGAATTCATCGGTGTGGCAGATCCCTGTTGCCTTTACCTCAACCAGAACTTCAAAGGCCCGTGGCCCTTCAAGATTGACGGTTGTCACTTCCAGGGGCTTGCCAGCGCCCACCGCCACAGCTGCACGAACTTCCATTGATCTGTCTCCCTCATCGGCTGTTTCGCGCAGAGTTACTGCCTGCATCCTGAAAAGCAAGGACCGAAACGACGCGCTTTATTTGGAAAACGCATCTTGAAGCCGTTGCCAGTTTTGTTTCAAACCCGCCTCTGGACAAGAAACGAAGCCCATAGTCAAAAACCGAAACTCGACTGCCGGCTGAACCGCAATTGGCCCACACACGGCAATGTCGCTTTCTGACAAACAGGCGACTGAAACCTGATATGCAAACTCGTGCCCAATCGGGAAGATGCCCGGCAATGGACGGAACCTGACCACCTCGCTATGGTCCCGTGCCTGATCACCTTTTAAACGGGCTCCCCTACCGGCCAGACCGGCAGAACGCAGCCTGAAACGTGCGGAGCCGCTGCTGAATGAAGCGATTTTCCTTTCTGGAACTGGCCAAGAATGCCTTTACCGCGCACCAGAATTGGGGGCGGCAATGGCGTGCGCCGGAACCCAAGGCCGAATATGATGTTGTCATCATCGGCGCTGGCGGCCATGGCCTGGCAACCGCCTACTATCTTGCCAAGGAACATGGTATCCGCAATGTGGCGGTCGTTGAAAAAGGCTGGCTTGGCGGTGGCAATACTGGCCGCAACACGACCATTGTGCGCTCCAACTATCTCTGGGAAGAGAGTGCTGCGCTTTACAATCATGCCATCGGCCTGTGGCAGGGCCTGTCCCAGGAGCTGAACTACAATGTGATGTATTCTGCACGCGGTGTTCTGATGCTCGCCCACACCGTGCATGACGTTCAGGTGGCGCAGCGGCACATTCACGCGAACCGTCTGGCCGGGGTACAGAACGAGTGGCTGACACCGGAACAGGCCAAGGACTATTGCCCCCCGCTCAACATCTCAAAGAACATCCGCTATCCGGTCATGGGCGGGGCGTTGCAGCGGGTTGGCGGCACGGCCCGCCATGATGCTGTTGCCTGGGGCTATGCCCGCGGCGCCGATGCGCTTGGCGTCGACATTCTCCAGAACTGTGCCGTCACCGGCATCCGGCGGAGCCCGGACGGGACCGTTGAAGGAGTGGAGACGGCCAAAGGTTTCATCAAGGCCAAGAAGATCGGCGTCGTGGCAGCCGGGCACACCTCGACCGTTATGGAGATGGCCGGTGTGCGCATGCCGCTGGAATCCTATCCGCTTCAGGCTCTGGTGTCCGAGCCGGTCAAACCGGCCTTCCCCTGTGTGGTCATGTCCAACACGATCCATGCCTATATATCCCAATCCGACAAGGGAGAATTGGTGATCGGGGCGGGCACCGACCAGTTCATTTCCTATTCGCAGACCGGCGGCATTCACATCAGCACCCATACGATTGACGCGATCTGCGAGCTCTTTCCCCACTTCCGGCGCATGCGGATGCTGCGCAACTGGGGCGGCATCGTGGATGTGACCCCGGACCGCTCGCCGATCCTGTCGAAGACGCCGGTACAGGGGCTTTACGTCAATTGCGGCTGGGGCACGGGAGGTTTCAAGGCGACTCCCGGCTCAGGCCATGTGTTCGCCCACACCATCGCTAAGGACGAGCCCCACCCGATCAACGCGCCGTTCACGATTGACCGGTTCCGCACCGGACGCCTGATCGACGAAGCAGCCGCTGCTGCTGTGGCCCACTAGGGGCAAGGACCTGAGAGCGTTCAGCCCGGCCTCCGGCCCGGATCAGAGGCTCTCTTCACTTTTTGAACCGATCAACATCCCGGCTTTCGCCCCAGAGCAGCCAGGACCTCGTTGATCCAGGGAGACTTTATCGGATGTTGCTGGTCTATTGCCCCTATTGCGGCGTTGAACGGGCGGAAACTGAATTTGCCTGCCGGGGCGAAGCCCATATAGCCCGCCCTGCCGATCCGGCCCAGGCCACAGAAGAGGACTGGGCCAACTTCCTCTATATGCGCTCCAACACAAAAGGCATATATGCGGAGCGCTGGCGCCATATTCACGGCTGCGGGCGCTTCTTCAACGCCGTGCGCGACACGGTGAGCGACAAGTTCCTTGCCGTGTACAAGACCGGGGAACCACTGCCGGATCTTGAGGCGCTTGCCAAGGAGGCAGGCAAATGACCCAGCCCTACCGCACCGAAAAAGGTGGACGGATCGAGCGTGCCAAGGCCCTCACCTTCACCTTTGACGGGGAACAATTGCACGGCTATCAGGGCGACACGCTCGCCTCAGCGCTCCTGGCCAATGGCATGCATTTGGTCGGACGGTCCTTCAAATACCACCGGCCGCGCGGCGTTGTGACCGCTGGATCGGAAGAACCCAATGCTCTGGTCGGTGTTTACCGCCATGGCGACCAGACCCCGAATCTCCGGGCCACCCAGGTCGAACTCTATGAGGGGCTGGACGCCATTTCCCAGAACAGGTTCCCCTCGCTGGGCTTTGATGTCGGGGCCGTCAACGACCTTCTGTCGCCGCTGTTTCCTGCAGGCTTCTACTACAAGACCTTCATGTGGCCGAAATCCTTCTGGGACAAGGTCTATGAACCGGTTATCCGGGCAGCAGCCGGTCTTGGAAAACCGCCGAAAACCGCCGATCCGGACCATTACGGCAACCTCTATGCCCATTGCGATGTCCTGGTGGCCGGGTCAGGCCCTGCCGGTCTTGCCGCAGCACTGGCGGCCGCAGAAACCGGGGCCCGGGTCATCCTGTGCGACGAACAAGCCGAATTTGGCGGCTCGCTCCTGACCGAAGCCAATGCCACGCTCGACGGCAAGAGCCCCTCAGACTGGGTTCAGGACAAGATTGCGCAGCTGTCGGCGATGGACAATGTCACCCTGCTCTCACGGACAACCGCTTTCGGCTATTTCGCCCATAACTACCTGGCCCTTGTGGAACGGGTCACGGACCATCTTGCAGCACCCGACACCCGGCTGCCACGTGAGCGCCTGTGGCAGGTCCGCACCAAGGAAGTGGTGATTGCCACCGGCTCCATCGAGCGTCCGATGGTGTTTCCGGAAAATGACCGTCCGGGCATTCTGCTGGCAGAGGCCGGACGGACCTATCTGAACCGCTATGGGGTCAAGGTGGGGCACAAGGTGGCGGTCGCAACCGCCTGCGACACCGCCTGGCAGGCGGCTTTTGATCTGGTGGATCAGGGCGTAGACATCACGGCCATTGTCGATCTGCGTGAGCAGCCGCCGGAAAACCTGATGTCAATCGCAAAGGCCCGGGGTATCCGGGTGGAAGCGGGCTGCGTCGTGACCGGCACCCTGGGGCGCAAACGCATCAAATCGGCATTGCTCGGACGGTTGATGACCTCCGGCCAAGTGGCCTCCGGCGGTCAGGTGGATTGCGATGCGCTGCTCATGTCCGGCGGCTGGACCCCGACCGTCAGCCTCTATTCCCAATCGCGCGGCAAAGTCGTCTGGGATGGGGACAAGGGCGCATATGTGCCTGGAATTTCGGTGCAGAACGAGCGGTCTGCGGGCGCGGCCAAAGGGCTTTACGGTCTGCAGGCCACTCTGGAAGACGGCTATGCTGCCGGAGAGGACGCTGCGAAGTCGGCCACCGGCAAGGTCCAAAAACTGACCTACGCATCAGCCGGCGGCGGCGACGCCGGAGGCGGCGGCATTCTTGGCGCCCTGCCCCATGACCGCAATGCGTCACGGGTCAAAGCCTTCGTGGATTACCAGAATGACGTGACCGCGAAGGACGTGAAACTGGCCGTGCGCGAGGGCATGCACTCCATCGAACACATCAAGCGCTACACCACCACGGGCATGGCCACCGATCAGGGGCGCCTGTCCAACATGAACGCTCTGGATATTGCCTCCGGCGCGCTGGAACGGCCGGTGACCGATGTGGGCCTGACCACGTTCCGCCTCCCCTATACACCCACCACCTTCGGCGTTTTTGCCGGAGTGGCACGGGGGGATTTTTTCGATCCGGTGCGCAAGACGCCCTCCCATGACTGGATTGTGGACCAGGGCGGTGTGTTTGAAGATGTCGGCCAGTGGAAACGCGCCTGGTATCTGCCTGAACCGGGCGAAGACATGCATGCCGCTGTTGCCCGGGAATGCAAAACCGTGCGCGAGACAGTGGGCCTCTTTGATGCATCAACATTGGGCAAGATCGAGGTGGTTGGCCCGGATGCGGCCGAATTCCTGGAACGCATGTACACCAATCCCTGGAAGAAGCTGGCGCCGGGACGGTGCCGCTATGGGCTGCTCCTGAACGATGCCGGGTTCATCACCGACGATGGCGTCATTGGCCGACTGGCCGAGGACCGCTTCCATGTGACCACCACCACCGGCGGCGCGCCAAGCGTGTTTGCCACCATGGAAGATTACCTTCAGACCGAATGGCCGGATCTGGATGTCTGGATCACCTCCACCACGGAGCAATATGCCGTCGCGGCCGTACAGGGTCCACGGGCGCGGGACGTGATCGCGCCATTTATTGAAGGCATTGATCTGTCAAACGAGGCCTTTCCCCATATGAGCCTGCGCGAGGGCCGGTTCTGCGGTGTCCCGTGCCGCCTCTTCCGGATTTCCTTCACCGGTGAGCTCGGCTTTGAAATCAATGTGCCGCGCCGGGCCGGCAAGATGATGTGGGAGACCCTCGCCGGGGAAACCAGCAAACAGGGCGGCACGGTCTACGGTACGGAAACCATGCATGTGCTGCGCGCGGAAAAGGGCTACATCATCGTCGGGCAGGACACCGATGGCACGGTGACCCCGTACGACGCAGGCATGAGCTGGGCTATCGGCAAGAAAAAGCATGACTTTGTCGGCAAGCGCGGCCTTGAGCGAACCGACCTTGTGGCAGACAATCGTAAGCAGTTCGTCGGCCTCCTGACCAAGGACCCGTCCGTCAAACTGGAAGAAGGCGCGCAGATCACCACTGCTGAAAATCCAGCGACCGGAACCCCGGCCGAAGGCCATGTCACCTCGTCCTATTTCAGCCCGGCCCTTGGCAGGACCATCGCCCTCGCCGTCCTGAAAAACGGCCATGCGCTGGAAGGTCAGACGCTCTATGTGCCCATGCCAGATGGCAGTCTTCCGGTCGAGGTGACCAGTCCGGTCTTCTATGACAAGGAAGGAGCACGGATCAATGTCTGAGTTACTGGCAAGCGACCTGATCACCCCGGACGCGGGGGCAGCTCCGTTATTGAGCCAGTCCGAGGTGTCCATCTTGAAATCCGCCCCACTGGCCCGCCTGTCCTTCCGGGCCCGGGAAGGTGCACTGGAAGCAGCTGACACCGCCTTCGGGGCCGGGCTGCCGCGCGCGGCTTTGACCAGCACAACCGCTCCGAAACGGGCAGCGCTCTGGATGGGGCCGGACGAATGGACATTGCTGGCGCCCGAAGAAGACCTTCAGCTTCTTCAGGACACCTTTTCCGAACAGCTGTCCGGCCAGCCGCATGCACTGGTTGACATTTCGGACCGATCGGAAGCCATCATTGTCAGCGGCGAAAAGGCCATCTGGTTGCTGAACACAGGGATTTTCATCGACTTTACGCCCGGTGCCTTTCCCGTCGGGACTGTCACCCGGACGCTCTTTCACAAGGCGCCTGTCCTGATCTGGCGCATCGGTGAAGACACCTTCTTTGTGGAGGCTTGGGGCTCCTTCATGGACTATGTGCCGGGCCTGCTGGTTCAGGCTGCACGGGAACTGGAAGCTGCATGACGGTGGCCTGAGGATCCTTAGGCCGCTCTCAAAGACACGGTCAGGACGGTCAAAACGTCAAACGTTTCGCAACATTCATCGCCGATACTTTCAAATCCCTGTGGAGACCTTCACAGGGATATTCTTTGCCTTGAAGCGGTCCTTTTGTCACCTTACCGCCTGCGGCTTACAAAAAGCGCCAAAAAAAACGTCAAAGTTCCGGACATGCTCAAAATTGGTTCCTACAATATTCAGAAGGCCATCGGCGTTGACGCCCGCCGCAAACCGGAACGGACTCTAAAGGTCATTCAGGAACTCGACTGCGACATTCTGGCACTTCAGGAAGCCGACAAGCGTTTTGGCGCCCGGGCCAGCACGCTCGACAGGGCGAGCATCCTGTCGGAGACTGACTACCGGCCGGTGCCCTTCGCCAAGGGCGACGAAAGCCTCGGCTGGCATGGCAACGCCATTTTGGTGCGCAAGACCATCGGCATTCTGGATTTCCGCTGCCTGGATTTGCCGAAACTGGAACCCCGGGGCGCCGTGGCCGTGGATCTGGCGGTCGAAGGCCGTCCTATCCGGATCGCCGCCATGCATCTGAGCCTTGTGGGACATTTTCGCAAGAAGCAGGTCATGTCCGTTATGCACCAGTTGCACGAACATCTCACCTATCTGCCAACCGTCCTGATTGGTGATCTCAATGAGTGGCGCGACACGGCCGGCAGCCTGAAACTTCTGAAAGAGCATTATGAAGTCACCACACCAGGCCGGAGCTTTCCGAGCCCACTGCCGGTAGGCAGTCTGGACCGGATTATCACCAGTCCGGAATTTACAGTCGAAGAGGCTGGCGTACACAAGTCCCGGACCGCCCGGATTGCCTCGGACCATCTGCCCGTCTGGGCAAGACTTTCCCTGGAAGCATCCGGTCAGCTGGCGGCCCAATCCGGACTGTCCTGAGCCGCCGAAGGCCCGGCTTTAGAGCCCCGCCAGGCTGGCGAGGTGGAAGAGTGCGGCAGCAAGCAGCGCTGTTGCAGGCACCGTAATCCCCCAGGCAGCCACAATCGCCAAAAGCGAAGACCGGCGCACCAGCAGTCGGCGGCGGCGTTCTTCCCGGTTTTTCAATATTTTGCGGGGCTTGAGGACGCCGCCTTCGCTGAGATACTTGTTCCGCTGCCATTCCCGGTAAAACCCGACCCCAAAAACGGCCCCCACCGCGATATGGGTGGTGGAGACCGGCAGGCCCAGGCTGGAGGCGGTCAGAACGGTCGCCGCCGTTGAAAGGGTGATGCAAAAGGCGCGTATGGGGCTGAGTTTGGTGATTTTCTTGCCCACCACGGTCACAAGCCTCCGGCCGAATAGCAGCAATCCGGCCGAGATCCCGAACGCGCCAACAGCTGTCACCCAGACCGGCACCGAGGCTCCTTCAAATCCGAGCATCCAGAACCGCATATCCTGATAGTCATTAGCCTGACCGTAGACAATCGCCGCCAGCGGACCGATGGCATTGGCGACATCATTGGCCCCATGGGCGAAGGACAAAAGCGCTGCGGCAACCATGAGCGGGACAGCGAAGAGCGCGCGCATCGCCTGGGAAGAGTTCTCAAGCTCCGTTATCTGGACACTGACCAGATAACGGTAGCCCAGCCAGATCCCCGCGCCCAGAAAGAGCGACAGAGCCAGGGCCTGCCTGTTGGACAGAACCGACGCATGGTCGGTCGTCTTGAAAGAGATATAGGCCGCAAACACGCCGCCCATGACCGCGATCAGAACGGGCAGCCAGAACCGGGCCGCCGCCAGTCTGTCCGTCCTGTAGATCATAACCTTGCTGATGAATGCCATCAGGCCTGCCGCGGCCACGCCACCCAGAAAGGGAGATGCCACCCAGGTCGCCGCAATGGCCGAAAGAACTTGCCAGTCAATGGCCGCAAAACTGCTGGCGGCAATGCCAGCACCAACAACCCCGCCAATGATCGAATGTGTGGTGGACACCGGCGCCCCGACATAGGTGGCAAAATTGATCCAGAGCGCCGCTGCGACCATGGCCATGATCATGGCCTGAACAAAGGAAAACGTATCTGGAACGTCAGCCGGGCTGAAGATCGTGCGCGACACGGTGGTGATCACTTCCCTCCCGGCCAGAAAGGCACCGGCGCTTTCGCATATGGCGGCAATCAAAAGTGCGCCGGTCAGGCTGACCACGCGCGCGCCGACGGCGGGGCTCACATTATTGGCAACGTCATTCGCCCCGATATTCAGAGCCATGTAGCCACCAATGGCGCTGGCCGCGACAAGAAGGACAATGTCTGCCATGTCTTCTGAGACGACCTGAAACGCCGCCACCACTGCACACAGGACAAGAAAGAGCAAAGCGAGTGCAGGCCCAGCGAGACGCCGGCCCATGGCCTCGGCGGCATCGCTCAAAAACCCAATTTTTTCCAGATCCTTGTCCAGAACCTGGTTTCCCAGATGTTTGCTTGTTGGCAAGCTGCGTCCTCTGGCAGGCACTTTTAAGTAAGCGCCCCACGCCTCTATCGGCGTGCGGTTGTATGATACTTAAGATCGCAGGATGGTGTGACGGCACAACGTCAACACCCTGAGTTTTTTGAAGTGGAATAGTGTCAGCCGATCTTTGCCCTGTGCCGGTGCAAGAAGCGCTTCAAGGCGGGTTCGTCCGCATGGACAATGGCCTCCGACAGCGGCACCCACATGGCTTTACGCTGCCCTTTTTCGGGAAAGGATTTCAGCTGCTTTTCAAAATCTATTCTGAAAACCAGAACCTTGGTCCGGATCTTCAGCCCGTTTGACAGTCCCTTGAACGAACGGAAACTGCCCATCGGCCGGGTTTCCGTCTCGCCCACAATGCCGGCTTCTTCATACGCCTCAAGTGTTGCGGTCCTGAAGGCAGGTTTGTCTTTTTCCGGCCAGCCTTTGGGGAGGATCAAACGGCCAGTGTCGCGGGTCGTGACCAGGAGAATTTCATTTTCCGCTTTTCCGGGCCGGACGCACAGGGCCGCAATCTGCAAACGAGCCGGTTTGACAAACAAACCACTGACCCCTTGCAGCCAAGACAGATCCCCTTTTGCGGTCATCGACCTAGCTAAAAACATTCATTCACCTTCTGTATGAATAGGCATTCGTATAAATGCGTAAGATGATAAAGTCTAGAAAAAAGTGCACTTTGTGCACTATGGCTGCAGAACTTGTCTGTTTTGTGTCCCGCTAGTGCAAATCAATCCGGACATGGGCTGCGTTCCAGGCGCCCGGCCAGACTTCCGCAGCACCTGATTTGAGTTGCCTGATTCGCGCAAATGGCACCTCTGCGACCACAAACGGCTCCTGCCCCTCCAACCCATCGGTTGGGGGATATTTAGCGGCGAGACCTTTGAATCCCAGTTCCTCTTCACAGGGCAGATAGAGCGACGCTCCGGAGACATTGGTCTCGTTCTGGGTTGTGCCAATGGCCGTTCCAACCACACCGCACACAGCAACAGCACACATCAGCTCCACCGCCCGCGCCTTGGCACAGCCATAGACCCGATGGTACCCGGAGAGCTTTTCCGTCATGGACGGCACCAGCAACAGGTCGAGATCCTGTTGCGCCAGCAGACTGCTGAGGGCAGGCACTTCAACATCCAGGCAAATCAGGATCGCCATCTTGAGGCCGTCAAGGTCAAACACTTTGAGGGTCTGGCCAGGCGCTAGCGACCAGGCCTCCGCATCCTGTTCGGACGGGGTCAGGCAGAGCTTGTCCTGCTGGATCTCCCGTCCATCCGCCGTCAGAAGTATGGCCGTGTTGGTGAGACCGCCGCTCTGCCGGACCGGGACCGTGCCGCACAGAAGCGACAGGCCGTGTTTTTCCGGCAACTCTTTTAAAAGCGGAAGCAGCGCCCTGCCCTGATCTGCCAGAAAGCCCATCTCCTGATCGGGTCTCAGGTCCGCCGGTTTATAGGCAAGGCAGCATTCGATAAAATATTCGGGCAGCATCAGGAGCCGGGCACCAGACGCCGAAGACCGGGCCATTCCCAAGTCGATCTCGGCGGCAAGAGCTTCCACAGAGGACGGTGCGCGGCCCACATTAAAAGACCACAAGGCAACGGAATAGTCGGTCATGACGGCGAAGGCCTCCACGAAGTCAGGCAGCATCAATGCTGGAGAAATCGATCATCCAGGCGAAAGGCGCTGGATCTATTTTGAGAAATGAGCGCAGAGAATGCCCCGGCTCTAGCCGAGAAACAAGCCCACGAAGGCAGCAAGCGCGACCAGAAACCCGGTGCCGACCACCGCGCCGCCGGGATCTCTCGGAAGCCCGTTGAACTTTGCAGACCGTCGCACCTTGCGAATGCCTTTCAGAGCGGCATCGGTGCGCTTGTCGATTTCCGTAAAATAGGGAGAAAGCTCATTCTGAGCGTGCATACCCGATCCTCACGATTCCTTCGTTGGACCAAGTTAGGCTGAGCCCCTTAGAGTTTGGTTAACGGATACTTTAGTTCATCCGGCAAGGGGTCGGGCCCTGCGGGCCTAGTGCATCGTGCGCTAAAGACGGGTCTTCTGCGGATCGGCCACATCCAGAATACGCAGCTGCACTTTTGGCGATCCCTGCCAGGTGTCGATGGACAGGCTTCCGGCCACATGCAGATTGCGCCCCCTGCCCTCCAGCAGCATCTTGCCGTGGGGCCGGTCTTCCGCCTTGAACCCAATGGCCTTCACCGTGGACCCGTCCCCGGAGGCCAGCGTCGCCCGCACATGCCCCTTGCCAACCACATCGGCAAAACTGATCCGGTGAGCAGGAAAAGCAAAGACAGGTTCAGAATGGCCTGCCCCATAAGGGCCGGCTTTTTCCAAAAGCTCCAAAAGATCAAGCGTCGCCCCGGTCGCTGTCAGGGCCGCATCGATCTTGATTTCGCGAGTCTTTGTCGCCTCTTCCACGTCTTCCTTCAATGATTGATTGAAGAAGGTTTCCAGCTCACCGGCTTTGTCCCGCTGCACCGTTAGACCGGCCGCCATGGCATGGCCGCCGCCTTTTTCCAGCAAGCCCATCTCGACCGCCTGGCGGACAGCCTTGCCCAGATCCACCCCGGGGATGGACCGGCCGGAGCCCGTGCCCTTGCCCGTTTCATCATAGGCAATGGCAAAAGCCGGGCGGCGGTGCGTCTCTTTGAGCCGCGAGGCGATCAGGCCGACAATTCCCGGATGCCAATCCTCCGATCCGGTCAGAAGCACAGCCGGGTCCCTTGTGTCGATGGCAAGCGCGGCTTCCGCGCCGGCCTGTTCCAGCATCACCGCTTCCATCGCCTGACGCTCGCTGTTGAGCTGGTCGAGCCGTTCGGCAATGGCACGGGCCTCATGCGGGTCTTCGGTTGTCAGCAGCCGGGCTCCCAGGGCCGCGTCCCCGATGCGTCCGCCCGCATTGATGCGCGGGCCCACCAGAAAGCCAAGGTGATACGGTGCCGGCTTGCCGCTGACCCTGGCTGCATCCGCAAGGGCCGTCAGCCCGTAGTTCCGGCGCTGATGCATGACGGTCAGCCCCCGGGTTACGTAGGCCCGGTTCAGGCCCTGCAGCGGAACCACATCACAGACGGTTCCAAGTGCGACCAGATCCAACAGTGCCATCAGATCCGGCTGGGCAGTACCGGAAAACGTCCCCCGGCGGCGCAGCTCCCGGTTCAAACCAACAAGAAACAGAAAGGTGACGCCCACGGCCGCCAGATGCCCTTGCGCAGACAAATCGTCCTGCCGGTTCGGATTGACCAGTGCACAGACGTCCGGCAGGCGCTCGCCCACCTGGTGATGATCAATGACCACCACATCCAGATCCAACTTGCGAGCGGTTTCAAAGGCGTCAAACGATGTGCTGCCGCAATCCAGCGTGACCAGCAGTTCCGCCCCATTTGCCCGCAACTGTTCAATGGCCGGCCCGTTGGGGCCATAGCCTTCAATAATCCTGTCGGGAATATGAATGACGGGATCGAGCCCGAGCCCTTGCAGATATTTGGCGAAGATGGCGGAAGAGGTTGCTCCGTCCACATCATAGTCGCCAAAAATCGCAATCCTGCGGCGCCTGACCACCGCATCGGCCACCCGGCTCACGGCCGCATCCATGTCCTGAAGACTGGAGGGGTCCGGCATCAGGGTCTTCAGGGATGGATCCAGAAAGGCAATTGCAGCCTCCGGCGCGACCCCGCGCGCCGCCAGAACCCGGGCCAGGACGTCAGGCAGACCCTGAACCTGGGCAATGGCCATGGCCGAGCGCGCTTCATCCGCGTTCAGCCGCTCCCGCCATGCATTGTCATTTGCCGACCGGGCGACCCCAAGAACGAGCCGCCTCTCTTCCCCGCCAGAATTCTCGAGCATTCAGTGCCGCACTTGTCCAGGCCTCAATCCAGATGGAACTTTTCCAGATCCGTATGCTGGGCCTTGATATAGCGCACCGTGCCTGTGGACGAGCGCATGACCACTGTGTGGGTGGTGATGTGTGTCCGGCCAAAACGGACCCCTTGCAGGAAATTGCCGTCCGTTACGCCGGTGGCTGCAAACAGCACATCCGGTCCGGCCATTTCCTCTAGCGTGTATTTCTTCTTGATGTCTTCGATGCCCATACGGTGCGCCCGTTCGACCTGCTCGTCGCGGGTGATCACCAGACGGGATTGCATCTGACCGCCGATACAGCGCAAGGCCGCCGCCGCCAGAACGCCCTCCGGCGCCCCGCCGATCCCGGCATAGATATCAATACCCGTTTCATCGGAATCGGTCGTGTGGATTACACCGGCCACATCGCCATCACCGATCAGGCGGATTGCCGCGCCGGTTGCGCGGATATCTTCAATGAGGCGGGCGTGGCGCGGGCGGTCCAGAACACAGGCGGTCACTTCCGGGACCGAAACGCCTTTCTCCTTGGCGACAGCAGCAATATTGTCGGAAATCGGCGCGTCCAGATCGATCAGCCCTTCGGGATAGCCCGGCCCGATGGCTATCTTGTCCATGTAGCTGTCCGGTGCGTTGAGCAGGTCGCCTTCCGGCGCCAGGGCAATCACCGCCAGGGAGTTCGGCAGGTTTTTCGCACAGATCGTTGTGCCTTCCAGCGGGTCAAGGGCAATATCCACCTTGGGGCCCTGTTTGGTGCCCACATTCTCGCCGATATAAAGCATCGGCGCTTCGTCCCGCTCGCCTTCGCCAATCACAACGGTGCCATCAATCGGCAGCCGGTTGAGTTCGCGGCGCATAGCATCCACAGCGGCCTGATCGGCAGCCATCTCGTCCCCGTGGCCACGCAGGCGTGCAGCCGAAACGGCTGCCCGTTCACTGACCCGGGCCAATTCAAGGGTCAGAATACGGTCCAGTCCGCTCGACGGCTGATTTTCAGTATTGGACATCAACATCTCCAGTCTCTCCCCGCAGAACGCATGGGTGGGCACTTAATCATCAATTCAATTTCTCAATCCGGATCATTTGCGGCTCTTCGGCAACAACCCCCTTGGACATGATGACGTCCAGAGCTTCCTTGATCGCAACTTCCGTTGTTTCATACGTGATCAAGATGACAGGTTGAGGCAGGTCCCCCTCATTGGGCTGACGGGCCTCTGCCACAGCGCGCCGTTTCTGCACAATTGATTCCAGAGAAATGCCGGCTTCGCCCATGCAGCGCGCAATTTCACCAAACGCACCCGGCCGGTCAAACACGGACAGGCGGATGTAATAGCCGCCTTCATGAAGGCGCATGCGCGCGCGTTCATACGGCGCCAGATCGGCAGCGGGCATGGCCAGTACCGGCGTCTGGTCTCCCCGGGCCACATCGCAAATGTCGGCGACAACCGAGGAGGCTGTGGCATTGCCGCCTGCGCCTGGGCCGACCAGAACGATTGCGCCCACATAATCCCCGTCAACTGCCACCGCATTCAAGACGCCGTCAATGCGCGCAATCGCAGAGGATTTGGGAACCATGGTAGGATGGACCCGCTGCTCGATGCCGGTCTCCGTCCGCTGGGCGACGCCCAGAAGCTTGATCCGGAACCCCAATTCGTCGGCCGCCTCAATATCCGCCGTCGTGATGGAGGTGATCCCTTCCATATATATGTCATCGCTGGAAATCTGCGTGCCAAAGGCAAGGCTGGTCAGGATCGCCAGCTTGTGGGCCGTGTCATTTCCCTCAATGTCAAAGGTAGGATCCGCCTCCGCATAACCGAGACGTTGTGCGTCGGCAAGACAGTCTTCGAAACTGATGCCCTCCGCTTCCATGCGAGTCAGGATGTAATTGCAAGTACCGTTCAAAATGCCATAGACCCGGCTGACATCATTTCCGGACATGGATTCGCGCAAGGTCTTGACGATTGGGATGCCCCCGGCAACGGCCGCCTCATAATTCAGGCTGGCCTGATGGGCCTCCGCCAGCGCCGCCAGATCAACCCCGTGACGGGCCAGAAGCGCCTTGTTCGCCGTCACCACATGGATCCCCCGGCCAAGCGCTGCGCGCACACTGTCTTCCGCAGGGCCGTCTTCGCCGCCGATCAGTTCAACAAAGATATCGATCTCTGCGGTCTGCGCCATCTCGACCGGATCAGTGAACCATTCAAAGCCGCTGACATCAAAGCCCCGGTCCTTGGAGCGGTCCCGGGCGCTGACGGACGTGACGGTTACACTCCGGCCGGACTTGCGGGCGATCTGCCCGCCATGTTTTTCCAGAAGCTGTACGAGGGAGGCACCTACTGTGCCAAGGCCAGCTACGCCAACTTTCAATGCTTCAGCCATTGAGTATTCAGTCCACTTCTAATCAGCCAGAGGTCCCGAGCGGGATGACGTTGTGCAGCTTTTGATCCGCAGTTTCAAGGAAGCGGCGAATATTTCTCGCGGCCTGGCGCAAGCGCTGTTCGTTTTCCACCAGACCGATGCGCACATAGTCATCGCCATGTTCGCCAAACCCGATTCCCGGTGCGACTGCGACATCCGCCCGCTCTAGCAGCAGTTTGGAATATTCCAGGCTGCCCAGAGCTTTGAACTTCTCCGGGATCGGCACCCAGCAGAACATGCTGGCTTCAGGCGGCGGCACCACCCACCCGGCCCGGCCGAAACTGTCCACCACCGTGTCCCGGCGGCGCTTATAAACCTCCCGGGTTTCCTCGATACAGTCCGCCGAACCATTCAGGGCCGCAGTGGCCGCCACCTGGATCGGGGTGAATGCACCGTAGTCCAGATAGGATTTTACCCGGGACAGGGCCGCAATCAGCCGCTCATTGCCAACTGCAAACCCCATGCGCCAACCAGGCATGGAAAACGTTTTGGAGAGCGACGTGAATTCCACGGTGATATCCATGGCGCCGGGAACCTGCAGCACGGAGGGCGGCGGCGTGTCGCCGAAATAGATCTCCGAATAGGCCAGGTCCGACAGGATGAAAATGTTGTGCTTGCGCGCAAACGCAACCACGTCCTTGTAGAAATCCAGATCCGCGCAATAGGCGGTCGGATTTGCCGGATAGCACAGGATGATGGCGATCGGTTTGGGCACGGAATGAATCACCGCGCGCTCCAGCGCGTCAAAAAACGCAGGTCCCGGCTCTGCGGGAATGTTCCGGATCGAGGCCCCGGCCATCAGAAAGCCGAATGTGTGGATCGGGTAGCTCGGATTCGGGCTCAGGATCACGTCACCGGGCGCAGAAATGGCCTGAGCCATGTTGGCAAAGCCTTCCTTGGAGCCGAGCGTGGCAATGACCTGCGTGTCCGGGTCGAGTTTGACCCCGAACCGGCGCCCGTAATAGGCCGCCTGGGCCTTGCGCAAACCATGAATTCCCTTGGACGCGGAATAGCGGTGGGACCGTGGATCCTGAACAACTTCTGTCAGCTTGTCGACAATATGCTGGGGCGTCGGCAGATCCGGATTGCCCATGCCCAGATCGATAATATCCGCACCGGCTGCCCGCGCCTTTGCTTTCAGCCGGTTGACTTGTTCAAAAACATAAGGCGGCAGCCTTTTGATTTTGTGGAATTCCTCCATGGCGCGGTTCCTTGCAAATGAACGTCATAGCCGCGCTGAACTCGGGCGCAGCGGGGCTCTTTTAGCAGCCTGAAACCAATTGCGCACCCGTCTTTGAGGGCCTAGCCGCCTAAATTCAAGTGCGGTGCAACAAAAGGACTGACCCAAAGTCAGAAGATGTAAGGTGTTAAACCGATTAGGGTCGGTGTCTGGAAAAAGCATAGGCTTGTGGCCCACATCAGCCCGGCGGGCGCCCACCGCAACGCCGGTGTCACTCGGAGGCGAGAGACTCCAGATAGTCTGCGGTGGCCTTGCGGTCTTTCGGATTGATCAATCCGGACGCTTCCCCCGTGCCAGCCTGCCCGTAGCCTGTTGGGGCCGGAACATTGCCGCCAGAATTACGCCCGTCTGACCGCATGGCATCAAGAAGCGGAGTTCCCGGGCCTACGCTGCAACTTGCAAGCACCATGGCCAGCAGAAAGGCTGAACCTCCTCTTGTCACGGAGACCACAGACATGGGTGATGTCATCCTCTTCAATCGCGGGAGGATCCTCGAATCTCCCTGGCTGCATGTTAGCAGATCCGGAACGGCTCTGCCGCCAGGGCCTTTGCTTAAGGCGGAATTTGACAAAAATCATGATACGGCGGGAACGATCTCCCTAAAGTCCCCCTATCACGTGACCGTCACAAACGTTTTTTACAGCAAGTGAGGCACACGGGAGGCCCTTGTGATGTCCAGCGGACAGGCGCCAGGCAAGCGCAGAAATTTCGTTGAGCCGTACCATTCGACGCTGCAGGCCCCTTGTGCCATAACGAAAAGAAAGCCTGAAATAGCCGCATGTTTATAACTGGATAGCGCGGCATAAAATCAGTGCTCCGGACCAACCGGAGCCGGCGGGCGCGAGAGACCGGAGGACCCTTTGCCCATGTCTGACGACAAACCCCATCCCATGCTGCACTACATCATCAACAATCCGGAGGCTTTTGCCCAAAATTTAGCAAAGACCCTGGAACAGGCCGGCAAGGCCATGGCCGCCTATATCGAGCCGCGGGAACAGGGCAAAATCACCCACGAGTCGACAGATGAGCTGACAGGTGTCGTCAAAACGCTGGCCCAGGTGGGGGAATACTGGATTTCGGATCCGCAACGGGCGATCGAAGCCCAGTCACGGCTGTGGAACGGCTATATCGAGCTTTGGAATTCGTCGCTCAAACGCATGATGGGCGAACCCTCCGAACCGGCCGTGACCACGCCGCCCAAGGACAAGCGTTTTGCCGATCCGGACTGGGAGGACAACCAGTTCTTCGACTTTATCCGTCAGCTTTATCTGATCACCAGCAAATGGGCCGAAGACATGGTGCAGGAGGCCGACGGCCTCGACGAGCATACGCGGCACAAGGCCGAGTTCTATGTCACCCAGATTGCCAATGCGGTCTCCCCGTCCAATTTCCTTCTGACCAATCCCGAACTGCTCCGCCTGACGCTGGAGAGCAATGGTGAGAACCTGGTCAAGGGCATGCAGCACCTTGTCGAGGACCTGAAAACCGGCAAGGGCGATTTGAAGATCCGCCAGACCGATCCGTCCAAATTCAAGCTGGGCGTCAATCTGGGCAACACACCGGGCAAGGTGATCGCCCAGAACGATGTGTGTCAGGTCATTCAATATACGCCGACCACGGCAGAGGTACTGAAACGCCCGCTGCTGATCGTGCCGCCCTGGATCAACAAATTCTACATTCTCGATCTGAACGCGGACAAATCGTTCATCAAATGGGCCGTTGACCAGGGCCATACGGTGTTTGTCATCTCCTGGGTGAACCCCGATGAGCGGCAAGCCACCAAGAGCTTCGAGCACTATATGAAAGAGGGAATCCTCAAAACGCTTGATGTGATCAAGCGCGCCACGCGGCAACAGGAGGTCAATGCCATTGGCTATTGCGTCGGCGGCACCCTGCTGGCCGTCACTCTGGCCTATATGGCCCGGATTGGCGACGCGCGAATCAAGACCGCCACATTCTTCACCACTCAGGTAGACTTCACCTTTGCCGGAGATCTGAAAGTTTTTGTGGATGAAGAACAGATTTCTGTGCTGGAAAAGCGCATGGCCGAACACGGTTATCTGGACGGTTCGAAAATGTCCTCTGCCTTCAACATGCTGCGGTCCAACGATCTGATCTGGTCCTATGTGGTCAACAACTACCTTAAGGGCAAGGAACCCTTCCCGTTTGACCTGCTGTTCTGGAATTCCGACTCCACCCGCATGCCGGCGGCTAACCACTCCTTCTATCTGCGCAACTGTTATCTCGACAACAAACTGTCCAAAGGCGAGATGGAAATCGGCGGCGAGGCGCTGGATCTGTCACAGGTCACAATCCCCATCTTCAACCTGGCAACCCGGGAGGATCATATCGCTCCCCCCAAGTCTGTTTTCCTTGGTTCCGGCTGTTTTGGCGGGCCCGTAGACTATGTGCTCGCCGGGTCCGGCCACATTGCCGGCGTCGTCAATCCGCCCCTCAAGAACAAGTACCAGTTCTGGACGGGACGCGAGGCCAAAGGCACGTTGGAGAACTGGCTGAAGAACGCACAGGAGCATCCTGGCTCCTGGTGGCCTTACTGGGATGAGTGGATCCGCACCCACGACAATACAAAAGCCAAAGCCCGCAAACCGGGCGCGAACAGGGTCAAGATCCTGGAAGATGCCCCCGGTTCCTATGTGATGCAGAGGGTGTGAATATGTGGCTTTCCGACAACAGTCACCCCAAGTTTCCGTTAGGGTAGAAAAATTCGGCAATGACGGGCTCGTGATTGCCAAGCAAGGGGAACTAGGAGTACTATCGGGCAACATCTGACAGTGCAGCAACAACCATGCAACCCAGACAAAACCGTCGGCTCCAACCCGCCCATCACACCCGCAAGAGTGCCTACCGGGCGATTCCTGTCCTGCCCAATGTGAACCCGGTCGCAGGCATGCCTGCAGGGGCCTTGTCGGCCTATGCCAAGCTCGCCGCCCCGGTTCTGGCGACTGCAGCGCTCTGGCTTCATGTCTGGCTCGGGCTTGCCGTTGCCGTAGCGGTGGCCTTTCTGGTCGCAGCCGCGACCCTCGTCCTGCAGCGTCTGCCGGTTTTTGCGAGGGAGGCAGACAGCTGGGCCCGGGCGGTCAGTTTTGGTGAACGCGTCTGGCTCAACCGGCAGCAGATTCCCGTTCCAGCCCGCACCAGCTCCAGGATAACGGCGCTGTATCTCGTGTTCTGGTTCGGAACGATTGTGGCCCTGATCGGTGGTGGTACCGCCTCTCACCTTTTGACGGTGTCCGGCCTTCTGGTGGCTTACTGTGCCCAGGTCGTATGCTTTCAGAACCTGATCCAGCTTTATGAGCGGATGAAAGGCGTCACCCCGCTATACAGGTTCTGGTCCTCCCTGCCCGGCAACGACAATTTGAAACTCTAAAGCAAAGCGCGTTCGCTTGAGTTTGTCTATTTCCGCCAGAAAATCAGACATGCCAGCGCCAAAGACAAAGCGGTTTACTCCTGTATGAACGCGGCACACATCCAAGCCTACTGCCGTGAGAGCCCCTTTTAAAGTTTTACGCCCGTTCCCCCGCTTTGCGTTCAGCGAGCAGGCCGATATAGGTGAGTGCGACACTGGCCCCGGCAATGGAGGTGATGTCCGCATGGTCATAGGCTGGTGCAACTTCCACCACATCCCCTCCGACAAAATTCAAACCGCCCAGCCCCCGCAGTATGGACAGCGCCTCGCGGGAAGACAGTCCTCCTGAGACCGGCGTTCCCGTGCCCGGTGCAAAGGCCGGATCGAGGCAATCAATATCAAAGGTCATATAGGCTGGCCCCGGTCCGACCCGGTCCTGAATGCGGCCGATCACCCCCTTGATGCCGAGGTCATCCATCTCATGACCGAAAATAATCTCCAGGCCGCAGGTTTCCGGGGCGTGGGTGCGGATGCCGATCTGGATGGACCGGTCCGGGTCAATCAGCCCCTCTCGCACCGCCCGCCCAGTGAAGGTTCCATGGTCAATGCGGTCGCCTTCGTCAGACCAGGTGTCCTGATGGGCATCGAACTGTACCAGAGCCAGCGGACCGTGTTTGGCAACATGGGCCTTCAAGAGCGGATAGGTTACAAAGTGATCTCCGCCGATCGAAAACAGATGTGTGTCCGTCGCCAGGATATCCGCTGCCTGTGCCTGGATGTGACCTGGCGTGTCGGTCACCTTGGCATAGTCAAAGACACAGTCGCCATAATCGACACAGGCAAGGACTTCAAACGGGTCCATCTGAAACGGATATTGCGGATCGCCGTCGAAAATGGCAGAGGCACGGCGCACCCCTTGGGGACCAAACCTGGCGCCCGGCCGGTTGGAGACCGACGCATCGAACGGGATGCCCCAGACGGCCAGATCCACATCCCTCAAGTCCCGGCTGTAGCGGCGGCGCATGAAGGACAAGGCCCCGGCATAGGTTGCCTCGTGAGAGCCTCCCTTGAGGGACGCTCCCAAAAATGCATTGTCGGTCGGGCGCGGAAGATCTGCTGACATCTGGCGGGTCCTGTTCTGGCCGGGCGCGGGCAGACTACGGGCAGTCCCTCAAATCCGGCTTACATCCATTGAGATGGTCTTAGCAGAGGCCCAGGCGTGCCGCTACGACAAACCCGGCGCATGGCTGTTGACGGATGGGTGTTGCCGCGCGCCCCGCCCCTGCCCGTTTTTTCAACATGCGAAAGACTGACCATTGTCCGAACCTGCCGTGGGGATTAAGAGTGGACGGCAGAGCTTTCCCTGACATTCCTCCAAACGACCCAAGGATCTGAGGCTGTGGCAGACCAGACCAGAACACTCCTGCGCGGCAGACTGCTTTCCTTCCATGCGGCCCCGGCCGGACCGGAAGATACCGAGTCCTATCATTATGAGGAAGACGGCGGGCTTTTGATTGTTGGGGGCAAGATCGAGCTTGCAGGTCCTTTTGCGGAGATTGAGGCTACGGCGCCGGCAGGAACTCAGGTCGTAGATCACCGCCCGCATCTGATCCTGCCTGGCCTGATCGACACCCATATCCATTTCCCGCAGGCCCAGGTGATTGCCTCCTGGGCGGACCAGTTGCTGGACTGGCTGAACGACTACACTTTTCCGGCCGAACTGACCTTCTCCGACCCCTCTCATGCGGCAAGGATAGCGGCGGGCTTCTATGACGCGCTGACGGCCCATGGCACCACAACGGCAGCCGCCTATTGCTCCAGCCATCCGGCCTCCGTTGAGGCCTATTTCGAAGAGGCAGAGCGCCGGAACATGCTGATGCTGGGCGGCAAGACTATGATGGACCGCAACGCTCCGGCGGATCTGTGCGATACGGCCCAAAGCAGCTACGAAGACAGCAAGGCGCTTTTGAAGAAGTGGCATGGGCGGGGCCGTGCGCATTATGTCATCACCCCGCGTTTTGCAATCACCTCTACACCGGAGCAGCTGGAAGCCGCCGGGGCACTGTTGAAGGAGCATCCGGACTGTCATCTCCAGACCCATATCAACGAAAACCATGACGAGATCGCGTTCACCCGGGAGCTCTACCCCGACGCAGACCATTACCTGGGTGTCTATGACCGGTTCGGCCTGCTTGGCCCGAAGACGCTGCTCGGCCACTGCATCCATATGAGCGACGCGGAACTGGAGATAACCCGGGCCACTGGATCGGTCGCCGTTTTCTGCCCCACCTCCAATCTTTTTCTTGGCAGCGGCCTGTTTGACAAGGCCCGGCTGGAGCGCGCGGGCATCCGCACCGCGATTGCAACGGATGTGGGCGGCGGCACCAGCTATTCCATGCTGCGCACCCTGGATGAAGGCTACAAGATCCTGCAATTACAGCGGCAGCGCCTGCATCCGCTGACCAGCTTCTACTGGGCCACACGGGGCAATGCGGAGGCGCTTTCACTCGCGGACCGCGTCGGCACGCTTGAACCGGGCACCGATGCCGATCTGGTGGTGCTGAACGCCGCCGCCACCCAGCCGATGGCGCTGCGCATGGAAACGGTTGAAACTCTTTCCGAAGAGCTGTTCCTGCTCCAGACCCTCGGAGATGACCGCGCAGTTGCGCAAACCTATGTCGCCGGCCGCGCGGTCAAGACTGTCCAAGACGCAGGCCCAATGCCCGGAAACCCCTTAAAAGTGCTTTCGGGCCTTAGACCAGAGAAGACGTGACCGCCCGCGCGGCCCGTACCCGGCGCATCACGCCAAAGACAAGTCCAGACGCGGCAAGTCCCCAAAAGGCTATGGCTGTTGACAGGAACACAGCTTCGAACCCGGCCTCGGCAATGGGATAGGTCAGCACCAGCGGCGAGACGACCTGACCTGCGAACAGGGCCGTCGTCACCACCCCTGACACCCTTCCCCTTTTCTCGTCCGGTGCGATCTCCAGAGCCAGGAACAGGCAGGCGGGCTGCACCAGGGCATAGCCTGCGCCAACCAGACCAGCGCCTGTCAGAACATGCGCCCAGCTTGCCCCAAGGGTCAGACCTGCAAATCCGGCGCCCATGGCTGCAAATCCGATGGAGAGCGTAGCCGCCAGACCGAAACGGATTCTGAGACGGTTGAACATCAGCGCGGTGACCCCACCGCTGATCATCAGGACGCCCAGCCCATGGGCTGTGGCAGAGGCTTTTTCAAAGCCGTGTGCGGCCAGGAAGAATGGCAACTGGCTTGGCATTTGGAAAAACAGCAGCACTGTGACAAACATCAGAGCGCCGGTGCCGAGCGCTGCAGGCCACCAGGCGCTTGCACCAGGTGGCACGGCATCCGCCATTGAGGCCGTTTGCGCCTCCATTTTGTGTTGATCCGGCTGCAAACGGCAAAGCCCGGTCAGCAGCGGCAGCAGCACAACGGGCAGCGCATAGACCAGAAACGGCAGCCGGGCTGACTGATCAGCCAGAGCACCTGACAGGGCAATGAACCCAAAGCCGCTAAAATTGATGGCCACGGTCTGCCAGCCCAGGAAAGCACTTCGCCGCGCGTCTCCAAAAAGGTCCCCAACCAGCGCCACCTGGGCTGTCATGGTCATGGCCACCGCAACACCGAGCAAGAGCCGACTGGCAATCAGGGCGTGAAGATCCGGCAGATAAGCCCCGGCACTGCCTGAAAGAACAAACAGAACCACCCCGGCAGCCATCAAGCGGCCCTTGCCATAGCGGTCGGCGAACAGACCGGCAAAAGGGGCCACAAGAACGACGGTCAAGGACGGGGCAGACACCAGAAAGCGCACCAGATAAGCGGCCCCCGGTACATCTGCAAAACTGGCCTCAAGCCCCGGCAAGGCCGGGCTGATCGTGGCATTGGCCATGATTTTCAAGGTCGCGGTGAACAAAAGCGCAATCGCTGCAGTATCCCTCCAAAGCGGGCGGGCCTGCATCTGATTTGGGTCTGGCACGGGAAATGTCCTTGCAAAATTGAGATCCGGACGCCACCTTACAAGTTCAAGTCGACTTGAGGTCAATAGATGAAATTACTCGATATTTCAGAAGTCTCCCATCAGACCGGACTGGCCGCCTCCGCGATCCGCCACTATGAGGAAAAAGGGCTGATCACCTCGATCGGCCGCAGGGGGTTAAAGCGCCTGTTCTCTCCGGATGTTCTGGACCAGCTGGCCGTGATCACTCTGGGCAAAACGGCTGGGTTTTCCCTGGAGGACATCAAGGGCATGTTCGGCCCGGATGGCCGGCCTGCGATCTCCCGCCAGACCCTGCAGGACAAGGCGGATGCGCTTGACACCCAGATCCAGCGCTTGTCCAGCCTCAGGGACATGATCCGCCACGTGGCGGACTGTACCGCCCCGTCTCACATGGAGTGCCCAAGGTTCCGGAAGCTGTTGCGGCTGGCTGGCAAATTCCGCGACCAGACGAATACGCGCTTTCTAGGCTGAGAGGACTTGTGCCTCAAGCCTCCGGTCACCAACTCGACAATTGACCTGCTTGATGGAGGCTTGGGCGTTCCACAAATGGCAAGCTCCACTGCAACGTGCGCGCCTCTGTTGGGAGCAGCCACATTTCGCATGCTGATAGAATGACAGAAACCGAAACTGACCCATACTCTTCCCAAAAAGGCTTTAGTGTTTGCGCCACCAGGAAAGAGCATTGGCGTAACTGCTCGGGCAAATGTAAGACGCTCATTGATTGCAGGAGGCAGCAATTTAATGTCCTTTCGAACGCGGCTCTTCGGTTTCAGAAAGCCACCCGTGGTTTATCTGGGCGATGTTCAGATGAAACTCGACTGGAACATCACCTCCCAGTTCTGCGGCAGGCCAGCCGGACGTTTCAACCCGCCAAGCTCCAGTGACCTGAAGCGCTACTTTTCTCAAACTTTGGAACTACCGGACTATGAGGCCGAAGATCCCGACCGTCCCTCCGGTGGACATCTGCTGCACTTGGCCATTACCGATCTGCATCAAGGCAGGTTTAGTCTTCTCGACATGAATGAACTCTGTCTGCCCATTGCGATCCGTCCGTCAATCACCGTGACAGGTTATTTGCTCGATATAGCCTCAAGAAACGTGTTGAGTGAGCAAACCGTTACGCAAAAACCGCCTTGGTTCCGATATCGGCATCCCGTTTTTATAGGGATGAGTGCTCTGACAGGAAACTCTGATCCGGATGCTGCGACCCCTTTGGGGGACATGGCCGCAATAGAGGTCCTGAAGAAGTTGAAAGAAGATACCCTCGAAAAACGAAAATGAATCAGCGTCTTGCAAAAAACAGGATCACCTGACGGGCTTGACGCTGGAAGAGGCCGGGAGCGGCCGGACTGTCGGCGCCTGTTTCCACGCTGGCAATCACCCGGCTGGCCAGAAAGAGGGCCAGAAGGCCGAACACAACACCGCCCGCCGCTTGGCCAATCAGGACACCCGGCGCGCCGAACCAGACGCTTCCCAGCCAGACGAACGGAATGGTGCCGAGCGTATGGCGGCCCCAGTTCATCAAGGTGGAATAGAAGGGCCGCCCCAGATTGTTGAAACAGGCATTGGTGACAAAGAGGGCCCCGTTGAAGAAGAACATAAGGGCAAGCGGCCCGCAGAACAGGTAGATCAGGGTCAGCGCCATGCCCTGAGCATTGAACAGCCACACAATGGGCTCGCGCAGCAAAAACAGCACAAGCGCAGCCAGACCAACCACAAGCGCGGTAAAGATCAGCGCATCGCGCAAGGTTCCCCGGACCCGGTCAAAGCGCCCCGCCCCGAAATTCTGCCCGATGATCGGTCCAACGGCGCCAGACAGAGCAAAGATCGTTGCAAAGGCCAGCGGTGTCATTCGTGCGACGACAGCCATGCCGGCCACGGCCTCCTCCCCATACTCCGCCATGGACCGGGTTACCCAGGCCTGGCCGACCGGGGTCGCCAACTGGGTGAGGATCGCCGGAAGCGCGATAGCGCAAATTGGCGGCAGATCCCTCATCAAAAGCACTGGCTTCGGCAGTTTCAGCCCCCCATGGACCTTGATGATGGGGGGCAGCACATAGGCTGCAATCGCAAACCGTGACACGGCACTGGCTATGGCTGCGCCCGTCAGGTCAAGGTCCAGCCCGAAAATCAGGATCGGGTCGAGCACGGCATTGACCAGGCCGCCGACAATGGACGACGTCATCGCCCGCCGTGCATCCCCATGGGCGCGCAGTATGGCTCCCCCCGCCATGCCCAGAAGCAGAACCGGCAGGGTCGGCACGATGATCGCCAGATAATGGACCGCCAAAGTGTGCGTCACACCGCGCGCGCCGATCAGCGTGACCAGATCGTCCAGCAGAAACCAGACAAGTCCCGCAAAAAGGGAAGAAAACAGAACCCCGGCGGCAAGCGCATTGGAGGCCTGCTCGCCCGCCCGTTCAGAATCCCCCTGGCCAAGTGCCCGGGCCACAAGGGCTCCTGCAGCAATGGCCACGCCGATATTGAACGAGGTGGTGAAGAACAGGATCGCTCCGGCATAGCCGATGGCTGCAGCCAGTTCTTCCTTGCCCAGCATGGAAATGAAGATCATGTCGACAAAATCGACTGCGAATATGGCCATCAATCCGGCCGAGGCGGTCAAGGACATGACCATCACATGGCGGAAGAGACTGCCTTCCAGAAATTTCGCTTGGGTCATGCAGTCCCTGACGGTTTCAAAAGTCCCCCGGCAACGCGCAGCGGGATATTGTTTCTTTATGGCAAGATGCCTCTATTCCAAACAAAGATCTTCTCAGGCTGCGGGCATCACCGCTTGAGGCCTGATACAAAGCGCTGTTGATCACGCACTTCCATCCCACAAAGGCTCTGATCAAACACATCGATACGATCAATAATCTGCCGACGCTCATTGCCTTCAAACCGGGGCCAGGTCCGCTGACCGATCACACCATCGGGCGCCAGGCTTCTGGGCCTTTGAAACTCGCGCACTTCCTGCTGCGTCCGGGACCCGAAAATCAAATCGGCTGTCAGGCTCGCGCCCGTCCGGTTCAACAGCAATTGGGCAACGGAAACCGCAGGCATGGTATCTCCCCGCCGCAACAAAACAAATTCTGGCATAAAACATTCCACCTAAGAAAAACAAACAAACTCTGTCTATTCAGAAAAAACGCAAAGAGGAGATGCAGTCTTTCCTTAAGGATAGAAAATCTTGAAGCGCGTTCTTTACCCGCACTGCGCTTTGCAAAACGTACACAGGTCCCAAAACACAAAAACCCGCTGGATCGCTCCAGCGGGTTCTTTAAAAGATCGGAACCAGTTTGTCCGGCGATTAACGCTTGGAGAACTGGAAGGACCGGCGGGCCTTGCGGCGGCCGAATTTCTTACGCTCAACCACACGGGAGTCGCGGGTGAGGAAGCCATTCTTCTTCAGAATGGACCGCAGCTCCGGCTCGTAATGTGTCAGGGCCTTGGACAGACCGTGGCGCACGGCACCCGCCTGACCGGACAGGCCACCGCCGGTGACGGTTGCAACCACGTCATACTGGCCATCGCGTTCGGTCAGCATGACCGGCTGGCGCAGGATCATCTGCAGCACCGGACGTGCGAAATATTCGGTGAAGTCCTTGCCGTTGACGACAATTTTGCCAGTGCCCGGTTTGATCCAGACGCGCGCAATGGCGTCTTTCCGCTTGCCGGTTGCATAGGCACGGCCCTGAGCGTCCAGCTTCTGGACATGGACCGGAGCTTCAGGGGCAGCGGTTTCGACCGCACCGCCCAGTTCTTCCAGGGATTGCAGCTCAGCCATTCTTAAGCCCTCTTGCCGTCATTTTTTGCATTCAGGCCCTTCACGTCGACGAGTTCCGGCGACTGAGCTTCGTGCGGGTGGGTCGGACCAGCGTAAACTTTCAGGTTCTTCAGCTGCTTGTTGGACAGCGGACCGCCCGGCATCATGCGCTGAACGGCCTTTTCCAGAACACGCTCGGGAAACCGGCCTTCCAGGATGCCACGCGCGGTGCGCTCCTTGATGCCGCCCGGGTGACCGGTGTGCCAGTAGTATTTCTTGTTGTCGTATTTACGGCCAGTGAACACCACCTTGTCAGCGTTGATAACGATGACATTGTCGCCGGTGTCGACATGGGGGGTGTAGGTCGGCAGATGCTTGCCGCGCAGGTGGTTGGCAATGAAAGCGGCCAGGCGGCCGACAACCATGCCTTCTGCGTCGATCAAGATCCACTTTTTCTCGACCTCAGCCGGCTTGGCAGAGAAGGTCTTCATGAGTTTGATCCAACTTGGTCGGTTAAGGAAAGGGCCCGCGCGGCTGCAAATGAGCCAGCGAACGGACCCTGAATTCGTTCGAGGGTGCTTATACGCGCAGCCAAAACAGCCGTCAACAGCCTTTTTGGGGCCGGTTGCTATTTTATATTAATAATTTCAATTACTTACAAAAACGGTATCATATTACCACAATTTTTCCAGCTTTCCGATCTAATGTTTTCCCTCCTCCTTCAGCGGACCGAGTCCGTCTTGCCCGGCGTTCCCGTCGATTTTACCTAGTCTTAAGTCCTGAGTCCTAATTTCCCTCAGCGAACATCGGAAAGAGCGAGAATGAGTCGCGACAACCTGAAGCGAGTAAAACGGTATCCGTTGCTTTTCGCGCTACTCGGAACGCTCTTTCTTGTCGGTATTGTTTATATTTCGCTCGAAGCCCTGATTGACTGGCAGGTCCACGTTGCCATACGCAAGGATGCTGAAATCCGGGCACGCAACTGGAGCGACAACTTTTTTCAGACAACACCTTCCGCCGTGCAGATGATCGAAACCGGCGTCGCCCCCGAAGATGACTTCGCCCGGCTGGAAAATTCCTTTGCACTCACAGGGGTCATGCGGTTTAAGCTGTTTGACGATCAGGGCATGCTGACCTTCCTGTCAGACAATGGAGTGCTCGCGCCCACACAGTTCTTCAGTGAACAGGCGCTGCAGACTTTTCAAACCGGCCAAAGCATCGTAACGCTGCACGAACCAGAAGTACGCATCGGCCTTCCCGAACATCTTCAGACTTATGTGGAAGTTCTCATGCCCGCATTCCACCCCTCGGGCGAGCGGATCGGAACTGTTGAAGTCTCGGTCAATGTCGGCGACCTTGAAGAAGCCCTTGAAGTCTCCTTTCGTCAAATCAGCGGCTATCTGATTGCAGGCACTATCCTGATCCTGCTTGTTCCGGCTGCGGCCTATATCCACAAGACCCGGCAAATGATACGGCAAGACCGGACGCTTCTGGAATATACGCGCTACGACCAGTTGACCGGCACCTTCAACCGCAACAGCACGACGGAAATTCTTGCAGATCTTTTCGACGCACCCCAGGTTCCGCTCAGTCTTGGAATTCTGTTTGTCGATCTCGATCATTTCAAACAGGTAAATGACCAGTTCGGACACGCCTATGGTGACAGCCTGTTGCAGCATACCGCGCGGATCCTTAAGGCCAACCTGCGCGGCAAGGGGGATTATGTGGGCCGGTTCGGCGGGGATGAATTCGTGGTGCTGTGCCCGGATATCGGTTTGATCGAGTTCCGCAGCCTCTATGGCCGGATCATGGAAGATGCGCGCAAGACTTTCTATCACGAAAGCCGCAGCTACGTGCCCAGCCTGAGCACCGGCGCCTATATTGCCGTTGACGGGGATACGGCCAAAACAGCTCTGCACCGGGCCGATCTGGCCGTCTATGCCGCCAAACGCAGCGGCCGCGGCCAGGTGATCGAATATTCACGGGATCTGGAAGGCCTGTTCACGCAGGACAGGCCCCGGCAAACCGCCTGAGGTGCAAGGCCAGCCTAAGTTTCAATCGTCTTGCGCGCGGGCCGGTGATCAGCGGGGCGGCACCGAATAGGTAGCAGTGGCATGAGCAACCAGATCCTCGCTGCCCCTCCCTGAAATGGCGCAGTCAACAACGGCAAGCCGTTTTCCAAGTTTCAAAATCCGGCACGAGGCCAGGAGATCTCCCGGCGGTGGCTTGCGCAGGAAATTGATGTTGAAACTGGTGGTCACCGCCAGCGCCACCGGGCCGATATGGCCCAGAATCACCACATAGGCCGCCAGATCCGCGAGTGCCATCATAGACGGCCCGGAGACGGTTCCACCGGGGCGTAGATGCTGCTCCGTCGCGCTCAAACGCACAACGGCCACCCCGGGCTTCAGACTTTCCGCCCAATAGGCCCGCCCGCCAGCGTGAATCTGGGGAAACTCCCTGTCCAGAAATTGCTCGATCTCCCCAACTGACATCACTGGCTGCATGCGGCCTCCCCCAATCTGCACCTCGGCGCCGGCTTCCCGGCTCTCTTTTACGTAAACGTCAAAGCGGCCGGAGGGCAAGTGCAATTGCAGACCAGCAGTGCAGGAGACCCTATTCCGCCGGCAAGCGGTTTCCGGCGCGCCGTTTTTCCAGGGCATAAATGCCACTGTCCCAGAGCCAGGCGGCGAGCGTGCCAAGGCCAATGCCCGTACGCATTTGGAACTCTTCAAAATGGAACCGGGATGCCCGCAGCCCCTGCAACACCAGGCCACGCCTCAGGGACCTACGCATGGCTTTCGGCCCGCAGAAAAACACATGTGCGCGGCTGAGGTCCCCGTTCAGGTCCGCCGCAATCCGCTCCGGCGTCAACCGGACACCTTCCGCGGAATTGACGATGACCACCTCCAGGGTTCCCGCCTCTTCCGCACGCTTTTCTAGTTCCAGCGCATAGGGAATATCTTCGCGCCCGCGTACACAATAATACAGTTTCACCGGCCCGGTTTCGCGAGACTTCAGGCTTTCAGCAAAAGCCAGGAAGGGTGTGATCCCGATCCCGGCCCCGATCCAGATCTGCGGGTCGCGGCCTGCGGGCATGGAAAAATGCCCGAATGGGCCGGACACCCGGACCTCCATGCCCTCTTCGGCCTTGCGGCGCAACCGGCTGGTGTAATCGCCCAGATCCTTGATGGAAAACCGCAGGCTCCTGTCCGGCCGCGGCGCATCACTCAAGGTGAAAGGATGAGCTTCCGACAGGCCATGGCCTGCAAGGCTCAAGAAGGCAAACTGCCCGGCCCTGTGTTTCAGCCCTCGCCCTTCCGGGGCAAGCGCCAGTTCTGTCACACCATCCAAGTGGCAGACCGACATCACCTTGTAGCGGTGTCCACGGGGCGCCATTGGCCGGATAACGGACATCCAGGCATAGCTGGCCAGCCCGAGCAGGCAGAAGGCGGAGATATAGAGCCCAACAGGGTCCGTGTTGGAAAAAGGCTTCTCGATGAAGAAGAAATGAAAGGCGCCCATCAGGAAAAAGACCCCGATCAGACGGTGGCTCCATTTCCACAAATGATAGGGAATGAAAGTGATCACCGATGCCAGAACCAGAATAAGGAGACCATAGAGGCTTATTTCACCTATATCCTCGGCGATCCCGGACAGAGCCCCCCCGTTCAGGCCACGCATATCCGCATCAATGATGTCATGCAGTCCGAGGGCTGCCATCGCGCCAACGCCCAGCCACTTGTGAAGGACATAGATCCGGTCGAGCGGTCCAAAAATCATCTCCAGACCGGGCGCCCGGGTGGCCAGAGCCTGATTGATGCCCATCACAATGAGGGCGGCCGCTCCCAGATACTGGCTGAAGGCAGCCACCGGATCACGCGCCGCCGCGATCTGAAAAAACCAGACCAGCGGCACAAGACAAGTCGCTCCAATCACCAAAAGACCGAAAATCCGCAACGTCACCCCTCCTGTGCCAGCCATCACGGCTATCCTGACGGCCAAATCCGCGTTGACGTAGCAGCTGAAGACGTAAAATCAATAAACTTAAGTTTGTCCGGCACGGACCTTGCCCAAACTGCGGGAGTTCACGGGGTATTTCCGGACAATGGACGTGCAAAAACTACCCTTCTTGCGTCACAACACCACTCACCGGACACTCATCTGGAGCCTGTCGCATTTATGCAGTTTCAAAGTGGTTTGTCTTGAGTTGTGGCCTCTTTGATGTCAGACGGCGAAAACCAAGTCCGATAAAACGCGATGGGTTTTGGCCTTTCAGGAAAAGGAGAAAGACATGCAGCCCATCCGACTTGCACGCATTGCCATCCTTTCAGCCTCCCTGCCCCTTCTGGCCGGCCTTGCGCCAGATGAAACCTATGCGCAGGACTGGACCTATTTGGATGACCGGTCGAGCCCGCAGAGGTTGATCGAGAGCTATTATTTTGCCATCAGCACCCGCTCATACGCCCAGGCCTATGGTTACTTTGAGGCCCAGTCAGCACCGGAGGATTTCAATATCTGGGTCAAGGGTTATGCCGGCACGAAATCAGTTGAGGTGAAATTCGGCAGCACGCAGCCTGACCCTGGAGCAGGGCAAATCTACTGGGCTCTTCCCGTTGCGCTGCTGTCGCTTCAGACCAACGGCACACGCAAAACCTATACGGGCTGCTACAAGATCCATATGACAAATCCGGGCATGCAGGTGGATCCGCCCTACCAGCCGATGGGTATTGTCTCGGCCTCGCTCACGGAAACCAAAACGCCTTACATGGACGCACAGCCCGGCCCCTGCTGAAGGAGTGTCTCTGGTCGCGAAAAGAGCTACCCCCGGCGGCGGCCCCGCCGCCGCCCTCCTGAGCCACTGTCTCCCGCCGCGCGGACCGCATCGGCTTCCTTGTTTGGCGGGGATATCAGCGGGCCGATCTTCGCCAGAACATCTTCCAGATCCGGCCGGGGGCCTGGCTCATGGGCATCCAGTGCCTGACGCATGGCCGCAAGATGGGTGGGAGACGTGCCGCAGCAGCCTCCGATAATCCGGGCACCGGCATTGAGGGCCATATGGGCATATTTGGCCATCAGGTCAGGCGTGCCCGTATAGACAACTTCATCGCCGCGGATCTGGGGAATACCGCAATTGGCCTTGGCCACCACAATCGCCTCCGGATAGGCCTCGGTCATTTCCATGACCGCAGCCAGAAGATCGGACGCACCAACCCCGCAATTTGAACCGATGGCAACGGGCATGCAGGCAAACTGCGCTTGCAGATCACCAAGCCCCTTCGGAGCCAGCCCCATCATGGTCTTGCCTGCCGTATCGAAACTGGCGGTGATCACGAGCGGCAATCCGGCCCCTTGGGCCGCTTCGGCGGCTGCCTTCATCTCTTCAACCGCTGACATGGTCTCGACCCAAAGGATGTCAGCACCGCCTGCTACCAGACCTTCGATCTGTTCCCGGAATGCCGCAACACCCTCCTGATAGCTAAGCGCACCCAACGGCTGAAACAGCTCGCCTGTCGGGCCGATGGACCCGCCAATGAGAACCTCACGCCCAGCGCCTGCGGCCACGTCCCGGGCCAGCTGCACTCCCGCCCTGTTCAGTTCCTTTACCCGGCCTTCCGCGCCATGAAGCTTCAGGCGGTGACGGTTGCAGCCAAAAGTATTGGTCAGGATGATGTCAGACCCGGCATCGATAAAAGACTGGTGCAAGGCCTTGATCTTTTCCGGTGCCTCCACGTTCCACAATTCCGGCGCGTCCCCCGAGACAAGCCCCATCTCAAAAAGATTTGTCCCTGTTGCCCCATCCGCCAGGAGCGCACCCTTTTGGGCCAGAAGGTCTTCCAATTTCGACATCAAATGGTCTTTCATTCCTTCTGGGCCGTCGGCTCAAAGCGCCCCAACTGCGCATGTTCAAGGACTGAGCCCGGTGTCAGCCCCTGCCTTGTCTTTAAGAATCAGCTTTTCGGCTTCAGGTTGTCAGGATCATAAAGCGGCTGATAGCCAACCCCGGCCACTTCGACCGGATAGGTCTCCGACATATATTCGACCGTCAGTTTCCGGCCCACTTCGCAATAGCCCTGGGGCAGATACGCGAGCGCGATATTCTTGCCGATCGTCGGGCCAAAAGCGACCGACGTCGTGTAGGATAGACGGCCGAGACTGTCGACCAGGGTTTTGCCGGTCTCCGGATCCATGACCGGCATGGCGCCGACCGGATAGCGTTTGATCCCGCTGGCATCGGTATTTTCGGTCATAACAAGAGTACACAGCGTCGCTGGCTGATGGGCCCGCGCCCGGTATTCCAGATGTTTGGCCTTGCCGCGGAAATCCGCATCCTTGACCTTGGGCCGGGCCAAATCGGCTTCATAGAGGTTATACTGGGTCAAGAGATCCGCATTTTGCAGGCGCAGGCTCTTTTCCATACGGCGGGAATTGGCATAGGTCTCCACGCCAACCGCCGTGACACCGAGGCTGCGCAAGGCGTCCCAGACCGCCAGGCCATCCTCATAGGCCATGTGAAGTTCCCATCCCTGTTCCCCCACATAGGACAGGCGCAGAGCCGAGACCCCGCGTCCGGCGATCTCCAGGGGACGGATCGCAGCGAAGGGGAAGGCTTGCGGATCGAGCGCAGCCGGATCGGAAACCACCTTTTTCAGGTTCTCACGGGCATTTGGCCCCCAGATCCCGATCGTGGTGAAGCGTTCGCTCACATCTGTGACCGTGACATCAAAGCCCTTGTCCTCGGCAACGCGCTTCACATAGTGCAGATCACGCGGCCCGGCATCGGCCCCGTCAACGATGCGGCAACGGTCTTCCATGCGGAACACGGTCAGATCGGCGCGGATATTGCCCCCGTCATCCAGGAAGTGGGTGTAAATGCCCTTGCCGATATTGGCATCGCCGCCAATGCGGGCCGCACAGAGCCATTCCATCAGGGCCACATGATCCGGCCCTTCCACATCGAACATATAAAAATGCGACAGGTTGATGAGGCCGCAATCCTCGCTCATGGCCAGCTGTTCCGCATTGGAGACACGCCAGAAGTGGCGGTTGTCCCATTCCGCTGCCCGCTCCGGCACCCGGTCGGCATATTTCTCCAAGAGATGCTCATTGGCCGCATAACCATGCGCCCGCTCCCAGCCGCCCAGTTCCATGAAGTAGCCACCGAGTTCAACTTCCCGCTCATAGAAGGGCGAGCGCTTGATGTTGCGCCCGGAGGCATAGGGCTCGCGCGGGTGGATCGCCGGGAAATAGATCTTCTGGGCCGCCTCATAACAGCGCCCTTCAATGAACTCTTCACTCAGCTGGTGCTGGTAGAACCGGGAATAGTCGATTGACGCATGGTCGATTTCGGTGCGCCCGTCGGTCATCCAGTCGGCAATCAGCTTACCGTAGCCCGGACCGTCCTTGACCCAGATGGCAACACAATACCAAAGCCCGCGTACTTTCTGGCTTTCCCCGCAGGAGGGACCACCTGCGGCGGAGACCTGAAGCAGACCGTTGAAAGAATGGCTTTCATTATAGCCGAGCTCGCCCAGGATCGGGGTCAGTTCCATCGCCCGCTCCAGGGGCTCGATGACTTGTTCCATCTCCAGATCCCGCTGGGAGGGCGACAGGCGCGCTTCAAGCTTTTCCTGCAGATCCCGGGGATGGCACATGCGCGGATGAGTGGTCTCATAATAGCCCCACTCGATCTGCCCGCCTTCAGCGGTTTTCGGATCGCCCGTGTCGCGCATATAGGCCGAATTGCCCTGGTCGCGCAGCAGCGGAAAGCCGATATCCTTGCCGGTGCCTTCAAACTCATTATAAGGACCGAAGAAGGTCAGCGGATGGTCCACCGGCATCACCGGAAGGTCTTCACCGACCATTTCCGCGATCTGGCGTCCCCACAGGCCGGCACAGACAATCACATGATCGGCCAGAATAGTGCCGCGATGGGTCACAACCCCCTTGATGCGGCCACCTTCCACGATCAGTGACTGAGCGGGCGTGTTGGCAAAGGCTTTCAGCTTGCCGGTCTTTTCCCCTTCATCCACCAGCTTGCCCGCAACGGTCTGTGAACGCGGAACAACAAGACCGGCATCGGGATCGAACATGCCCCCCTGCACCATGTTCTCTTCAATCAGGGGAAAGAGGCTCTTGATTTCGTCGGGCTCTACCAGACGCACATTGGTTCCGAACGCCTTGCCCGAGGTGACCTTGCGCTTGATTTCCTCCATCCAGGCATCGTCGCCCTTACGGGCAATTTCCAGCCCGCCGACCCGCGCATAGTGTCCCATCTTGTCGAAAAACTCGATGGAGTACTGGGTTGTCCAGACCGACAGGTAGTCGTGGCTGGTGGTGTAGCAGAAGTCGGAAGCGTGGGCGGTGGAGCCGATATCTGTCGGAATGCCAGACTTGTCGATGCCAACAATATCATCCCAGCCGCGTTCGATCAGGTGATGGGCGACAGATGCGCCGACAATACCGCCGAGGCCGACAATGACGACCCTGGCTTTGTCAGGAAAGGCTGACATGTTTGCGTCCTCTTCAATTCGTTCGGGCCGCAGTATCGCGGCAGCCTCTTGCGCGAAATAGTCTGATTGCGTCACGGCGGCATACTGACCGCGACACGCAGCCCCAAAATGACCTGCTGCACAAAGGCCGCTGCAAACGGCTTTTTCCCAAAGGCCTCCAAGCGCTTCCCGCCTCCCATTGGCCTTGCCCCATGGCGCGGGACAGCCGGCTGCGATAGAGTCCCCCCGCCCTGAAATGACGCATTCAGGGCAGTGAGCGCCGGATCTGGGCCCCGCCCGCCAGACGGTTTGTTCAAGACTGGGTCAAACAAGAAAGCACATGTGGAGGCACAACATGTCAGACGCCGCTCCTTCAGGCCGCCGTGGACGATCCGCCCGCCGGGAGCGCCGGCAATCCGGTCCGGGCAGCCAGGCCGTTCCCTATATTTCCCGCAAAATCCCCGTCTATGATGTGCTGAGCGATGAGGGTGCGGAAAAGATCGAGGCCAATGCGGACCGTCTTCTGGCGGAGATCGGACTGGAATTCCGGGAAGATCCCGAAGTGCTGGCCTTATGGAAAGCGGCAGGTGCCGAGGTCGAGGGCGAGCGGGTGCGCTTTGAAAAAGGCATGCTGCGCGAAATCCTCAAGACCGCGCCGCGCCAGTTCACCCAGCATGCGCGTAACCCAGCCCGCAATGTGGAAATCGGCGGCAACAATCTGGTGTTTGCGCCTGTCTACGGCCCGCCCTTTGTCACAGACCTGGATCAGGGCCGCCGCTATGGCACCATTGAAGACTTCCGCAATTTCGTGAAGCTCGCCTATCTGTCGCCCTGGATTCATCATTCGGGCGGAACTGTGTGCGAACCGGTCGATCTGCCGGTCAACAAGCGCCATTTCGATATGGTCTATTCCCATATCAAATATTCAGACAAGCCGTTCATGGGCTCTGTGACGGCCCCCGAGCGGGCGGAAGATTCGGTCAGCATGGCGCAAATCGCTTTTGGAGACGCGTTCGTCGATCAGAACTGCGTCTTGATCCAGTTGATCAATGCCAATTCCCCGCTTGTTTTTGATGCGACCATGCTCGGGGCCCTGAAAGTCTATGCCAAGCACAATCAAGCCTGCATTGTCTCTCCCTTCATTCTGGCTGGCGCCATGAGCCCGGTCACCGTGGCTGGCACCTTGTCGCAGGTACTGGCCGAAGCACTTGCGGGCTGCGCACTGACCCAGTTGGTCCGCCCCGGCGCGCCTGTTGTCTTCGGCGCATTTGTCAGCTCAATTTCAATGCAGTCCGGAGCGCCAACCTTCGGCAGTCCGGAAGGCTCGCTGCTTTTGAACGGTGCCGCCAAACTGGCCCGCCGTCTCAATCTCCCCTTCCGCTCCGGCGGATCGTTCACCGCCTCCAAACTTCCGGACGCGCAATCGGCGCAGGAATCCGCCCAGACCATCCTTGCAACGGTACAGTCAGGCGTGAATTTCGCCCTTCACGCAGCCGGATGGCTGGAGGGGGGGCTGTGTTCTTCTTATGAAAAATTCATTCTGGATGCGGACCAGCTCGGCATGATGCATGTTCTGGCCAAAGGCATTGACGTTTCGGACGAGACCCTGGCGTTCGATGCGCTTCAGGAAGTCGGCCCGGGAGGTCATTTCCTCGGGGCGGCGCACACCCAGCGCAATTTCGAATCCGCTTTCTACCGCTCTCCGATTGCCGACAACAATTCCTATGAGCAATGGCTGACCGACGGCGAACTGGACGCGGCCCGGCGGGCCAATGCCCAATGGAAAGAAATGCTGCGCGCCTATAGCGGACCGGAGCTGGATCCAGCGATTGACGAGGCTCTGATGGCCTTTATGGCCGAGCGCAAGGCTTCGTTCCCCGACAGCAATGTCTGAGCCAAGCGCCGTCTCCGGCAGGCTCCCTCCTGACAGGCTTTTGTAAAAACCGCCGGGCCTGACGTGGGCCGGCATTTTTTTGCGTGACCTGACGGCGAAGCGGGCTATTGTCCGCGGGCCGGTCCGCATCCGCGCATCCCGTCAGACATCCAAGGCCGAAAGGACCCTCATGGAATCCCAGTCCAGACCCCAGGACCTTGCAGGCTTGCGCCTCCTGTCGCAGGACATGTTGCGCTGGTTGACCTCAAAGGCGCTTCCTCTTTGGCTGGAAACCGGTGCGGATCTATCCACGGGCGAATGTTTCGAAGCCATAGATCTTGAAACGCTCACTCCAACGGACCAATCCCGGCGAGCCCGTGTTGTGGCCCGGCAGATCTATTCCTTTCTGGAAGGCGGCCGGCTTGGCTGGGAGGACCAGGCAAACGGCATCGCGACCGGCCTGTTCGACTGGTTTTCAAACACCTATCTGACCGGCTCGGGCACATGCGTGGCCGCCGTTGATCTGGACAATGCGGTCACCGATGACCGCTTTGATCTCTACAATCAGGCTTTTGCGCTGTTCGCCTTTGCCCATGTGGCTGGCCAGGTGCCGGAGCGCAAGCGGCAGGCCGCGGACAAGGCCAACAATGTGCTCAAAAATCTCATGGACCGGTACCGCCACCCGCAGACCGGGTTCCGGGAGGCCAATCCGGACACACGCCCGCTGCGCTCCAATCCGCATATGCATCTGTTTGAGGCTTGTCTGGCCTGGGAAGCGGTTTCGGACGATCCGGTCTGGCAGAATCTCGCCGACGAAATTGCCGAGCTGGCGCTCACCCGTTTCATCGACCCGGTCAGCGGCGGCCTGCGCGAATACTTCGATCTGGACTGGTCCCCGCTCGAAGGAGACAGCGGCCGGATCATGGAACCCGGGCACCAGTTCGAATGGGCCTGGCTCCTGTGCAAATGGGGCACCTCCCGGGGAGATGCGGGCGCTCTGATTGCCGCTCGGCGCCTCTATGACATTGGTTGGACCTACGGGATCGATGAGACGCGCGGCGTGACTTTCATGGCCTTGAAGGACGATTTCACCGTTCACGATCCTCTCGCCCGCCTCTGGGGCCAGACCGAATGGATCAAGGCCGCTCTCGCGCTGGCCGAAGTGTCGGGCGGCCCGGAGCGGGAGGCCTATCTGTCGGATGTTCCGGACGCTGTTGCAGCCCTCCGGCATTTTCTGGAGACGGCTCCCGCCGGTCTATGGCGTGACAAGCAGAGCCCGGATGGACGCTTTGCCGTGGAACCGGCCCCGGCAAGTTCACTCTATCATATCGTGTGCGCCCTTTCGGAACTGGACCGGGTCACCGGGACTTTGAAGCCTTCTTAGACTCTGAAACACGGCCTCGCCCCGTGTCCAATTGGCGCTGACAGGGTCACATAAGACGTATTCGGCCTTTTTCTCCTGCGCTGCGCGCTCTATAGCTTGTCGCCGGATCTCATTGAAACTCCCGAAAGGCGACAGGAAGGCCGCATGTCTCAGGCTCAACTCATCGATGGCAAGGCGATTGCTGAATCGGTTCGCGAAGAAATCACCCGCCGCGCTGCCAAGCTTCTGGAAACCAGCGGACAGCGTCCCGGACTCGCGGTTGTGCTTGTGGGGGAAGACCCGGCCAGCCAAGTCTATGTGCGCAACAAGGACCGGGCGGCAGAAGCCTGCGGCTTCCATTCCGTCAAACACACGCTTGCCGAAACGGTGAGCGAAGACGAAGTGCTCGGCCTCGTCCGGCAGCTCAACGATGATCCCGATATTCATGGCATTCTCGTCCAACTGCCCCTGCCCGCGCACATTGACGAAAGCAAGGTCCTGCGCCTGATCCGCCCGGAGAAGGATGTGGACGGCTTTCACCCGGTCAATGTAGGACTTCTAACCGCCGGTGAACGGGACAGCGCTTTGGTGCCGTGCACACCGGCCGGCAGTCTGGTCCTGTTGAAACGCACTCTGGGAGACACGCTCTCTGGCAAGAGTGCTGTGGTTGTCGGCCGCTCCAACATTGTCGGCAAACCCATGGCCAGCCTGCTGCTGCAGGAAAGCTGCACGGTCACCATTGCCCACAGCCGTACCAGAGACCTGCCGGATGTGGTGCGGGCAGCCGACATTGTCGTGGCAGCCGTCGGGCGCCCGGAAATGGTCAAGGGAGACTGGATCAAACCGGGGGCAACCGTTATTGACGTTGGAATCAACCGTGTTCCGGCTCCGGAACGGGGCGACGGCAAAACCCGTCTGGTGGGTGATGTCGCCTTTGAAGAAGCCGCCGGACATGCGGGGGCCATCACGCCGGTTCCAGGCGGCGTCGGCCCGATGACCATTGCGATGCTTATGGTCAACACCCTGACCGCTGCCCGCCGGCTCATGGGCCTTCCTGAAGAAGAGCCGCTTTTTTAAATCTGTTTCCGTTTCAAAATCGGGGCTCGCGATTTTTACTGTGGGCCCCGTGTCAAAAATACTTCACCAACAGAGAAGTCTTCTCCTAAGTTGTTCTGATAAATCCATTGATGGGCTTCGGCTCTTGAAACCGGCAGGGCAGCATGGTCTACCCTTGTTCAGCAAACATTAATGACGAAGTTCTACGTTCAATTGTGTAGGGACTGCGTAAACACAATTGAGACAGCTTATTCGACAGCCTGGCCTTTGTGGGCCGGCTCAACCGTCAGGCGGCAGTAAGTGAAGGGTCTACCGTCTTCGGGTTCCGGCGATGCCTGGAACACGGTTCGAACTGCTTTTGGCCGGTTGGTTGCCTGCAAGGTGACCGCCCTTTTTGTGTTTCCAAACCGGCTGGTGCCAGGCACTTGCGTCGCCCTTGCGCTTTGCCTGCCAGTCTCGCCTGCCAATGCCTTTGACCTTTTTGGCTGGACCCCGTTCGGCGGTGCAAAGGAAGAGGAAACGGAGGCGGTGCCTGATCCGATCTCCTATGAGACCGAGTTGTCGGTAACCGATGGCCATGAAGAGCTGACAGCAGGCCTGAAATCCGCCTCCCTTTTGCTTCAGCAGCAGAAAAAGCGCCCCTCCGGAGAACCGGGCCTGATAGCCCGGGCGCTTTCGGACCGGGAACGCCTGATCGCCAAGCTCTATGCGGATGGCCGCTACGGGGGCACGGTTTCCATCACATTGGCCGGTATCCCTCTCGAGACAGCACTGGAACAGGACAACCTGCCGGACACCCGTCCGGTCAAAGTTGCCATTCTGGTCGATCCCGGCCCCACGTTCATTTTCGGTAACGTTGCGGTCTCTGCGACAGGCAGCGAACTGTCGACCGATCCGTCCTTCTGGGGGCTTGTTCCCGGCGAAACTGCCGGATCAGGCAAGATTCTCACAGCAGAAAGCAAAATCGTGTCCGTGCTTCGCGGCCGCGGCTATCCCAAGGCTTCAATCGCCGAACGGCGGATCACGGCCGATCACAGCCGGAACACACTGGATGTAACCCTTGTGGCGGATGCAGGCCCGCGCGCCCAGTTCGGCGCTGTTTCGGTCAGCGGCACAGAGGTCACAGACCCGGATTTTGTCAGGCAGCAGGCCATGCTGCCGCAAGGCGGCACCTATTCACCTGCAGACATTGCAAGGGCGCGCAAACGGCTGAACGACCTTGGCATCTTTTCGTCGATCCGATTCGTGGAAGGCGACATTGCCGGTCCGGACGGCGTCATGCCAATCACCATCGAAGTCAGCGAGCGCAAACGCCATGTCATCGGTGCGGGAGCGTCCTGGTCCAGCACCGAAGGCTTTGGTGTGGAAGCCTATTGGCGGCGACGGAACCTCTTTGGCCGAGGTGAACTTCTGTCTGTTGAAGGCTCCATCGGCCGGATCGGTACGGAAAGCTTTGAGAACCAGGAATATTCGGCCCGGATCGCGTTTGAAAAGCCAGGTGTTTTTGGACCCCTGACCAGTTTTTCCACCAGCCTTGAGGCCCGCCAGGAAAACCCGGATGCTTACAAGAGCAAGACGCTCACCTATGATGCGCGCCTCAACCGGGACTTCTCGGACACGCTGAAAGGCAGCGCCGGGGCCGAACTGTTTTATGCAGATGAAGAAGATGCCTTCGGGGATGACCGGTATCTTCTGGTGGGTCTCCCCGCGGATCTCTTGTTCGACAACCGGGACGACAAGCTCAACCCTTCCAAGGGCGTTTTTGCCGCCCTGTTTGCAGAGCCTGCCTATGACACGCTCAATTCCAACGCGATGGGCTTCGTAAAGGGCACGGTGTCCAGCTACTACGCGCTTGATAAGTCCAAACGCTTTATTCTTGCAGCCAAGATCACCGCCGGGTCGATCTTCGCGCCCTCCATCGAAGCGGTTCCCGCCAGCCGCCGGTTCATTGCCGGTGGCGGCGGTTCCATCCGGGGCTACGCCTACCGCAATGTCGGGCCGAGGATTGGCGATGACGTTGTCGGCGGCCGTTCCCTCATCGAACTGTCGGGGGAAGTGCGCGTGCGCATCACCGAGACCATTGGCTTGGTCGGCTTCGTCGATGCTGGCAATGCCTATGAAGACAGTTTCCCCGATTTTTCAGAAGAGCTGAAAGTGGGCGTTGGGGCTGGACTGCGCTATTTCACTCCCATAGGCCCCTTACGCATTGATGCTGCAATACCGCTGGAACCGGAGAAAGACGACCCTGATTTTGCGCTCTATGTGGGATTGAGCCAGGCATTTTAGGCGTTTTGCCGCGCTGCGGGCCACACGCCCGCGCCCCGGCAACTGGACGGAACGTTTCCAATTTCTTATCAGCTATTGTCTCAAGGCCCCGGCAAGGCCAAATGCTTGTGAAAAAGTCAGCCGTCCGGCACTTTGGGGTTGCAGAACGGCTGGAGACCGGCAGAGCTGGAACCAAATGCGTTTGATGAAACTGACCTTACGGATTTTTGGCGCTCTGGTGGCCCTTTTGGCCGCCTTGCCCGTCGTGCTGATTGCCTGTTTACACGTTCAGCCGGGCCGGGACTTCGTCTCCTCGCTCGTCAGTTCTCTGGCCTCCAGTGACACTCAAACCATCACGGTTGAAGGCCTCTATGTCAGTTTCGGCCTGAATGCCCAAATCGACGCAGTCCGGATCACGGACACCAAAGGCCCCTGGTTTGACGCTGAAACGCTTAAACTGTCCTGGCATCCGCTGCAGCTGTTGGCCGGTCATCTTGAGATCACCGGCGTTTCAGCCCGGCGGATAGACCTGAACCGACGACCGGCCCCGAACGCAGCTTCGGATGCACCCGGTTCCGAAACGGCCACACCCACTGAAAGCGGATTTTCCGTCCCCGTCGATATCACCGTGCGCGGCTTGAAGCTTGAGGAGGTCAATCTCGGCGCGGCGTTGATCGGAGAGCCGGTGTCTCTGACCGCCTCGGGGGACGGATCCTTTGCGCCTGACCCGGCGCTGCTGCGCGCCTATCTTGACGTCCGCAGAGTGGATGGGGTGGCAGCAGAGCTAACCGCAAGGGCCGAATTTGAACCAGCCGCCGAAACCTTGACCTTTCAGGTGGCCTTGAGCGAGCCCCGGGGCGGCCTGGCGGCCCGCCTTCTGGACGTCCCCAATCTTCCGGCCTTGTCCGTGGATCTCGAAGGCCAGGGCCCTCTGAGCGACTGGGGAGCAAACCTTGCCGTCGCCCTTGACGGCCACCGGACCGTGACAGGCTCTGCCAAGCTTCAAGACACCGGCGGCGGCAGCAACCTCACCTTTGATCTGGACGGCGACCTTGCGCCGCTGGTGCCTCCGCAGGCCCGGGCATTTGTACTCGGCTCCACCAAGGCCTCCGGCGCCGCGCGGTTCAGCCTGGTGTTCGAACCGCTTTCGGCCAAACTCTCCCTCAAAACGCAGACGGTGTCCCTTGAAGGCTCCGGCGCGCTGACAAATGGAGAGATCAGCGCCAAAGGGACCCTTTCGGTCACCGGCGGGGATGCCCAGCTGATTGCGCTTGACCTGGGCGACAAACGGGTTGCCCTTGGGCCGCTCAGCGCGGATGTCTCGGTGTCAGGCGCGCTGTCTCAAGCAAGCTGGACAACCCGCCTGACGCTCGCCTCCCTCCAAGCCGATGAGGCAAAGATAGAAGGCCTCTCCCTGAACCTCTCAGGCAAGGACGCCAATCTAACCCCCGACGCCCTGTCTTCACCCTTTGACCTTGATCTGACCGTGTCAGACCTTCAGGGATTGATTCCTGCGACAGAGCCCCTCACCGGCCCGCTGTCGCTAAAAGGGGCCGGGACACTCGACGGCAAGGCCCAGACCCTGGAAGTCTCTGATCTTGCCCTCGCCTCTTCTGCAGCTTCCCTCTCGCTGAGCGACACGCTTGCCTCCCCCAACAAGGTCTCAGGCCAGGGCCGGCTGTCCGTGCCTGACCTAAAGGTCTTTTCGAACCTGGCCGGACGGGATCTGGGCGGAGCCGTCTCGACGTCCTTTTCCGTGGATCTTGATCCGCAGTCCCTTGCCGGGTCCACAACGGTTGCGCTGGTTGCCGACGCTCTGAAAACCGGTCTTCCTCAGGCCGACGGGCTTTTGTCGCAGAACACACGCCTCGATGCGGTTCTGGACCTGAAAGGGACCAGCGACATCACCCTGAAGAGCCTGGCCCTCAAGAACGACGCGCTCACCCTGTCTGGCACCGCCCGCTATCAATCCGGCGCTTTGACCTCCAGCCTGACGGCGGCACTTGAGGATCTGGCCCGCATCGATCCGCAACTGGACGGGACGCTGGACCTGACTGCAAAGACCGCAGGACCGGTCGGAGCGCTGCAGGTTGAGGCCAAGGCCACCTCAAAGCAGATCCTGCTTGCCGGAACCCCGCTCGATGGGCTTGAGTTTTCGGTCAAGGCCATATCGAATCCGGCTGCTCCAAGCGCCACTGTGACCACGACAGCGCGCCTCAATGGCCAGCCGATTTCCGTTGACGTCGACCTGAAAAGCCAGAACGGCGGCGCGGATATTGACCCTTTGTCAGTGAAACTGGCCGGGAATACCGTTCAGGGCGCCCTCAAGGTAGGCCGTCTAGACAATGCTCTGGAAACCCTCGCCGGAACTTTGAAAATCGACGCACCGGATCTGGCCTCCCTGTCACCACTGCTGCTGACAGAGATTGACGGCCAGTTGCAAGGCTCCGTCTTTGCCGATCCGGATGCGAAGAAACTCGTGATTGACCTGTCGGGCGGCGGCATCGCCGTGCCGTCTGTCAAGATCGGCAGCCTGACGCTGAAAGCCGATATCACAGCTCCCTATACGCCGCAGACCGTGTCCGCAAATATCGCCCTGTCCAGCCTTGTGACCGACGCTACGCCGGTTCATGAAGTCAAACTGCTTGCCACGCCCGAGCGCAACGGCACCTCGTTTACGGCGGATGTCCGGGTCGACCCAGACAACCAGGACGGCCTGTCTCTTGCCGCCTTCGTGACCCAGCCCTCGGCTAGCGCCTATCGGGTGGACCTGTCCAAGCTTTCCATGACCTATCTCGGCCTCGCAAGCCAGCTGAAAGCACCGGCCACCCTGTCCTATGCGGACGGGACCGCGGTCCTAACGCCGCTGGATCTGCAACTTGGCGGCGGATCTTTGGCCGTCTCAGGATCGGCCGGATACACGCTTGACCTCACCGCGAAACTCACGGACGTTCCGCTTGATCTGGCCAACGCCTTTGTTCCATCGCTCGGGCTCGGCGGCGCCCTGTCGGGCACAGTCTCGGCCACTGGCAGTGCTGCCGCACCGCAGGCACAATGGACGATCTCGGGCGCGGGCCTCACCGCAAGTGAGTTGAAGAAAAACGGCCTTGCCGCGCTCAGCCTGAAGAGTTCCGGGTCTTTGAAGGACAACACGATTACCCAGGACACGGTGATCAGCACTCAAAACGGGCTGAAGCTGACGGCGGTGGGCACAGTGGGACTGGCCCAGCCCAATATGCTTGCGGTCACTTTGAACGGGACCGTTCCCGTTGCGACCCTGCGCCGTCCACTGCTCGAGGCAGGCCTGCACGGCGACGGCGTAGTCTCCTTGTCCGGAAAGGTGAGCGGTTCGGCCACTGCACCAGTCTATCAGATCACCGCAACGCCTACCGGACTGCAAGTCACGAGCCTGTCCACCGGGCTGACACTGAAAAACATTCAGGGCACTGCGTCCGTCACCCAGGATCAGGCGTCCCTCAACGGGATCTCCGGAGATCTTGCCACCGGCGGCTCCCTTGCAGCCAGCGGCACAGTTGGCATGAAAGACGGCTTTCCCGCGGATCTCAGTCTGAAGCTCAACAATGGCCGCTATGTGGACCCTGGCCTCGTCACAGCGGACGTCACGGCGGATATCAAGATCACCGGGCCACTCGCCTCGCCCTCAAACTCCGCTCTTATTGGTGGCACTGTCACCATCAACAAGGCCGATGTCTCCATCCCCGAATATCTGCCCGGCGCCATCCCGCCGGTCGATGTTCAGCATGTGAATGCGTCGGCTGCTGTGCGTCAACAGGTGGCGGATCTCGGGGGCGAGCCCAAGCAAAGTCAGGCCCAGCAAAAATCGGTGCCGCCGCGCCTCGACATTCTTCTGTCAGCGCCAGGGCGGATTTTCATCCGCGGGCGTGGTCTCGACACCGAGCTGCAAGGTAGTCTGAAAGTCGCCGGAACAACAGCCGATCCGCAGGCAATCGGCGCTTTTTCGCTGAAACGCGGCCAGCTTGATATTCTGAACAGACGTCTGGTCTTCTCCCGGGGCAGTGCGACCTTTGACGGCTCGCTGACCCCGCTGATTGACTTTGTCGCAACCACATCGGTCAACAGCACGACCATCACGGTCACTGTGAGCGGCGAGGCAGATGATCCCCAGATCGCCTTCAGTTCCTCTCCGGAGCTCCCCCAGGACGAAGTTCTGGCCCTGTTGCTGTTCGGCAAAAGCGTCGGCAACCTCTCCGCCACCCAGGTCGCCAGTCTGGCTGCGGCGATCTCGACGCTGACCGGTGGCAGCGACAGCGGGCCGCTGGCCTCGATCCGCAAGTCCCTTGGTCTTGATGCCATCGACATCAATACGGACGGCGAAGACGGCCCATCCGTTGCGGTCGGGAAATACATCAATGACAATATCTATCTTGGTGTCGAACAGGGCACCGGGTCCAACTCCAGCAGGGTCAAGGTGGATATTGACCTGGACCGGGGCCTGAAAGTGCGCGGCGAAGTGGGCGCCGACGGCTCCTCAAAGGCGGGGATTTTCTTCGAAAGAGAATACTGACAAAGCGGGTATCTTGTTAGTTTTAGCAGGTTTTTGCCGCAAACCCGCCACCGGACCCTCATAATGCGACAAATTCCCGTGCAGCTGTTGCGCCTCAAAGGGCGAACATGCAAGGGTGCGCGCCATGACCAATCCTTACAACAGCAATCTTCCGGCCCGGCCGGTCGGAACCATTCAACTGGTGGCGGATTCCGAAGAAGCCGGCGGGAGTTCAGTCATGTCCACACGCAGCAGCGACTACACGTTGGGAGAACGCATCTGCAAGGCCAGAGACGCCTCCGGATTGTCAACCGCACAGCTGGCGCGGCGCCTTGGCATCAAAACCTCAACCCTGCACAGCTGGGAAAGTGACCGGTCCGAACCCCGCTCCAACAAACTTGTTCTTTTGGCCGGCATCTTGAATGTGAGCCCGACCTGGCTGCTGGTGGGCCGGGGCACGCCCCCCATTTCCGATGAACCTGCAACTGCTGATCTCGACAGTATGAAAGTTGCGCTGGACCGTCTTCAACGCCAGGCCCAGAACCTTGCCGATGACATTGCTGCGCTGCAAGACCGCCTGAACAGCGCCTGATCTTCTTCAGATCAGCTTTCTTTCCATGGGGCCCTGGCGAAGTTCTCTCCAGCTCAGCCCTTCCAGGTGACGGCAACAGGCCATTTATCTCAAAGACCTTGCCAGCGCCCCTGCCCGCACACTATGTCAGGGGAACTTAACAGGGACACGCCTTCCCACTGCTTCCTTTGCGACATTTCACGGAGTTTTCTATGACTTTGAACGCTGCGCTTCTCAAGCAACAGGTCTATATCAACGGCGCCTGGGGTGACGCTGACAGCGGCCAGACGATTGCCGTTGCCAATCCGGCGACCAGCGAAAGCATCGGCAGCATTCCCTATTGCGGACGCCCGGAGACCGCACGGGCAATCGCTGCGGCCGAGGCAGCCCTGCCCGCCTGGAAAGCGCTGACTGCGGAAGCGCGCGCCATCTACCTGCACAAATTATGCGATGCACTGATGGCGGATCTGGACGATCTCGCCGCGATCCTCACCACTGAAATGGGCAAACCGCTTGCCGAAGCCAAGGGCGAGATCACGCTTGGTGTGAAGTACATCCGGTTCTTTGCCGAAGAAGGCAAACGGATCTATGGCGACACGATCCCCTCCCCCTGGGCCGACCGGCGCCTGTTGGTCACCAAGGAACCGGTTGGCGTCGCGGCCTCGATCACTCCGTGGAACTTTCCGAATTCCATGATTGCCCGCAAACTGGGCGCTGCCCTGGCCGCCGGCTGCACCATGGTGATGAAACCGGCCGAATTCACGCCCTATTCCGCTTTGATCTACGGTGTCATGGCCGACAGGATCGGCCTGCCAGCCGGGGTGCTCAATATTGTCACCGGGGACGCCCCCGCAATTGGCGAGGAAATGTGCGAGAACCCCGCCGTGCGCAAGATCACCTTTACCGGCTCCACCCGGGTCGGCAAGCTGCTGGCGTCCAATGCCGGCAAGAACATGAAGAAGGTCTCCATGGAACTTGGCGGCAACGCCCCCTTCATCGTGTTTGACGACGCGGATCTAGACCGGGCGGTGGAAGGGGCGATTGCCAGCAAGTTCCGCAATTCCGGCCAGACCTGCGTCTGCGCCAACCGGCTTTATGTCCAGTCCGGCGTCTATGAGGCCTTTGCTGCGAAGCTGAAGCAAGCCATGGCGGACCAGCTCAAAGTCGGCAACGGGCTTGAGGCCGGGGTTACCCAGGGACCGCTGATCAATGATGCCGCCGCCGACAAGGTCGCCGAACATGTCGAGGATGCCCTGCGCAAAGGCGGGACCCTTGAGGCTGGAGGCAAGAAACCGGACGGCCCCGGATCGTTCTATGAGCCGACGCTGATCACCGGCGCCACCTCCGACATGAAGGTCGCCCGTGAGGAAACCTTTGGGCCTCTGGCTGCTCTCTTCCGCTTTGAGACGGAAGAAGAGGCAATTCAGGTCGCCAATGACACGGAATATGGCCTGGCCTGCTATTTTTACTCCCAGAATCTCGGTCGCTGCTTCCGGGTCATGGAAGCGCTGCAATATGGTCTTGTCGGCGTCAACGAAGGTGTCATAACCACGGAAGTCGCCCCCTTTGGCGGCTTCAAGGAAAGCGGCATCGGCAATGAGGGCTCCAAATATGGGCTCGATGACTATCTGAACATCAAATACAGCTGCCTCGGCGGCTTGGGGCTTTAAGCTCAGGTCACAGGATGTCACACATGGCGCAATTCCGGCGGCCACTCTCCGAAGCCTCTGATGCGGGGTCGCATTACACGACCCAAGAGGCATTTAAGGATTGTGGCCGCCGGAATTGCGCCATGTATCAGGCGGCCTGCACAAGCTGGGCCGCCATATCGGCCGCCCCTGTCGGGCGGCCAAAATAATAGCCCTGGCCGCAGCGGCAGCCGAGTTCATGAAGACGGAGAGCCTGTTCCGCCGTTTCCACGCCTTCCACCAGCACTGTCATTCCGTAGCCTTGCGCGAGCAGAAGCACCGCTTCGATCACCGCAGTGTCCTCCTCCCGCTCCAGGGTGTCCCGGACAAAGGACTTGTCCAGTTTGATCTTGGAGAACGGATAGTCGGTGATATAGGCCAGCGAAGAGTAGCCCGTCCCGAAATCATCCAGCGAAAAACGGCATCCCAGCGCCTGAAGCTCTTCCATCTTCCGTTTCAAATCCGGGCTCTCATCCACGAACAGGGTCTCGGTAACTTCGAGATCAAGCCGGTTGGCCGCAAACCCCGAGCGCTCGAGGGCTTCCGCCACGGTTTCCAGCAGATTGCCCCGGAAGAATTGGAGCGGTGACACGTTTACCGAAAGCCGGAGCGCCCCCGGCAAGGACTGGACTTCCTTCATACCCCGGTTCAGCGCCCAGGATCCCAGCTCGACGATGTAGCCTGTCTCTTCGGCAATCGGAATGAATTCAGCTGGTGACACCGGCCCGAAGGACCGGCTGTCCCAGCGCAGCAATGCCTCAACCCCGAAGATGGACCCGTCGATCAGATTGACGAGTGGCTGATAGTCGAGCCGCAACTCATCGCGGACAATCGCCTTGAACAGCTCCCCTTCCAGGCTCCGGCGCCGCTGGAGAGCTGTATCCATCTCATTTTGAAAGCACACTACCTGGTTCTGGCTGTCCCGGCGCGCCAGCGACAGGGCGTTGCCAGCACGTTTCAAGATACTGTCCGGAGCCATATCGCCGTCGGCAATCACATAGCCGATATTGAGACGCGCGGAGACATGGGCACCGTCAATGACATGATCACCGCCAATTGTCTTTTGAATGTCCTCCACAAGCTGCAAGACGCTGTCCTGATCAGCTGCCAGCAGCCGAACACCGGCAAAGACATCAGCGGTGACAGCTGCCCAGCTGATGTCCTCAGCCAACTGGGTTTTCAGACGGGCGGCGATGGATTGCCGCAACCGGTCCCCATATGAAAATCCAAGCGTTGCGACGATCTGGTCCAGATTCGAAATCGCAAACTGAAGCAGCAGAACCCTGTTTGCGGAAACACAGGCGGACTTTGTCCGCTCAGCCAGATCACTCTCAAAGCCGCTACGGTTCAAAAGCCCGGTAATCGGATCAAACCGGGCAAGATAGTCCAGACGGGCGGCCGATTCCCGTTCATCCGTCACATCCCGGCAAGTCACGCATGCCAGGGCCGTCTTTTTCGTCTTGCCAGACCGCCCGTTTGGCGCGATTGTCTTTTCGGTTTTTGTAACAACATATTCGATCAGCCGGCGCCTTGCGCCCTCCTGGGTCAGCACCAGCAGTTGCGGCACCGGAATGCAGTCTTTCACAGCTCCCAGAACAGCCAGCGCCTCTTCCACCAGGGCATTGGGCAAAACGGCCTGAGCGCGGCAGCCTGCGAGTTTTTCATTGTCGAAAAGTTGCCGCGCAGTGCGGTTGGCTGCGGTGATCAGGCAGTCCCTGTCCAGAACAAGAATGGCATCGAAGCTGTCGTCAAAGACCTGACCGAGCATACGCTCGCTGTTGCGCTGGTTGATATTGGCCACCTGAGCCAGAAGTTTGTGGAAGCCAAGTTCGCGCAGGACAATCACGCCAGCAACCAGAAACAGGAGGATATAGGCGCTTGCAGCCGGCACCAGAATGGGCTCAGTGCTCTGCACGCTAATGGCAGCTGCCTCGATCGCAAAAGCTGCGAGACCCAGAATCACAAGCTTGATGGACCAGCCGTCAATCTTGGTCATGAACAAAAGCCCACAGATCAAGGCTGCAACGAGCAGCGCCACGCCTTCGCCCTTGGGCTCCAGAGCCCGCTTCTGCAAAAGCGTCTCGGCCCCCAGTGCCTGAATGAGCGCCCCGGGCAAGATGCCGTGAACGGGCACTGGAAAAAGATCACGCAATTCAAGCGCACTCGCACCAATAATGATCTTTTTGCCATCAAACAAAGACGGATCGGAGGTGCCGTCGAGGACGTCCACCAGGGAAATGCGCGCGATTTGGTCAATCGAAATGCTGTAATCGAGAAAAAAGCTGCCGTTCACGCCGCCTGTATGCTCTCCGATCAGGCTGGCGACGGACAGTTCCGTCGTGCCGTTGATCTCATGGCCATAAAGGTTGCGCCAGATCCGGCTGTCCGCCTCCATAGGCACCATCACAACAACCGGCCAGGCATGCTCGATAAACTGTTCATGGGGCATGTTGAGAACAGTCCCCTCCGCGCCAGCCCCTGACGCGGCCTGGGTGAAGACCGCCAGGCTGGCATTGCCGGCCTTTTTCAGGGCTTGCGCCAGAAGCATGTCGTCCAAAGCATTGGATTCTGCGCTGAAGTCGATGTCAAAGACCATGTCCTGAGCACCGCCCGCAATCAGCTGGTCGATCAGTCGCGCATAGATCCTGCGGGGGAGCGGCCAATGACCAATTTCAGCCAGGCTGCTGGCATCAATGTCGACAAAAACGATGTCCCCGGAGACCGGCCGCTGGTCGAGGGCAAAACGGGTCTCCCATAACAGCCTGTCAAGGGCCGCCGTCACACCGAAAACGCGCAAGCCCGCAACTGAGACAAGAACCACCAAAGCAACCAGAGCGGCATTGAGCAAACGCCCACCGATATTGTCCCGCCAAATCAGCACCATCCGCCCCCGCTCAGGTGTCCTAACGTCCAGCGCGGCGCGCGCAATTCGCCGGTTTCGTCATGTCGGCTCTAGCGGTTTCCATTGCCATTGCCGTTGCCGTTGCCATTGCCACCGCCATTGCCATTGCCATTGCCACCGCCATTGCCATTGCCATTGCCGCCGCCGTTGCCGCCGTCATTGCCATTGCCGCCGCCGTTGCCACCACCGTTGCCGTTGCCACCACCATTGCCGTCCCCGTTGTTGCCCTTTTCACTCCCTTTGCCTACGCCACCAGCGTCGGAGGTTCCTGAACTGCCAGCAGCGTCAGATCTGGAAAAGAGGGCCTCAAACCAGCCACGTTTTTCTTTGATGGCAGGTTCGACACGGTTCGCATGTCTGGCTTTTTTCGACTGGCCAGGAGGGCTCGGCGCGCTGACCTTCGGTTTCCTTGGGCGCCCTTGGCGCACCGATGGCTTCGTCCGGCCGCCGACATCAAGCCCACGGCCGCCACTGGAAGCACTTGACGCATTCTGGCCGGCTCCAAGATCCGCGCGGTCCCCGGAGGCGAAGTCCTCGACCCCGACCACCCCCCGTTGCACAGACACCCGGGCCCGGCGGCTATCGACGGAAACATCAAATTTGGTTCCCTTCACCACCGCAGCCAGAAACGGGGTTTCGACATAAAAATGCGGGCGGTTCCGTTTGGCGACGTCGACAGTTACTTTGCCCTTACGTTGCAAAAGGGTTGTCTTTCCCCGGTTGCTGAACCGTTTGGACAGAGCAACCGTTGTTTCAGGACCAACCGTAATGGTTTCCGTTCCCCGGGCGATCAGCGCCCGGGCTCGGGACCTGGTCGCCAGTGTGAAGCCCTTTTGAAAGACCATTCCCTTCCTGGCCCGGAATGCCTCCAAGCCAGGCGCAACGAAATAAACAGGGCCGGAAACCCGCTTCACGACCCATTCAGTGGCGGCAGCGCTCTGAAAGGCCCCAGCGACCATCGAGACTATTAAAAAAAAGGGCAGCAAAAATTCGTATTTTGTACCGGCTGCACCAGTAAAAGGAATTTGCACCCGAGTTCAGAACCCGACATCTCTGGCGATAATTGCTATTTTTTACAGTCATACATCCAAATTCCGCAGGTGCAACCAATTCATAGCCATCTTCAGCTATTTAACCTTTCGTGAATTCAGATGTTTATCTGAGATATTTCGATGATACGGTTACGCAAATGTGAATACGAAGATTAAAACTTCTTCGGTGTCACCAGCCTTAAGCAGCCGGAGACAGAAGACTGCGTTCAATGTCGCGGAAGAGATCCACGTGATCGATATTCATCTGTTCCACCCCGCAACGAACGGCCTTTTCAAACACCGCCCGGTCCTCCCCGCCATAAAACATCTGGGTGATCAGGTTGGCTGCCTTGGCTTCCTCGACAAGTTGCTGTTCCAGAGTATCCGCATCAAACTCCAGGATATGCGCATCCTGGGCGACAGCCCGCTCCACCGACCCGACATGGGCAAACAGAACCATGCGCCTGAGATCGGGAACCTTGGCCCGCGCTTCAGCCCGAATGGCCTGATCAAAGGAAAAGGTCCAGGCATCGTTCAACATGCCGCGAACCGCCAGCATGTCTCGAATTTCGGCCGGGTCTCCTTCCTTGATCTCCACATAGGTTCCGATCCGCGCTTTGCAGGCATCCAAAAACGCGCCGAGACGGGGAATACACTCTCCCTTGTAGTCCGGCCCGAACCAGCTGCCCGCATCAAGCATGTCCACATCGGCGGACACCATGTCGGCAATATGCCCGGTTCCGTTCGACGTGCGGTCCAAGGTGGCGTCGTGCAGCACATACAAAACACCATCTTTGGAGGGACGCACATCCAGCTCCACCACTTCCGCACCCTGCTCGATCGCCTTTTCCAGGGAAGCGAACGTATTTTCCGGCGCCTTGAGGCTTGCTCCCCGATGACACACTATGACCGCGTGGTTCACGTTAAATACTCCTGTGTCTCCAAACAGATTGTCTGGAGCGAAAGGGCTTCCATCATGCCCCCTGTGAGGGAAGTTGAATAAAGTGGTGCCTGAAATTCTTGATGGAATGATGACAGTTTTTCTTGTTTAGCGTATTCAACCACTTAGGCAAAGAAGTCATACAGGATCTGTGATCAAAAACGCACAGTTTGCACCTCATGCGACGCATTTGATTCCGATGCTCAGTCCGGTTGGCAGATGGTTTTTCGGGTTGGCTGCGCTGGCCCCGATTCTTTTCCGGGTATTGTTCAGTCATGCCGAACGGTCAGTTAAATTGCGCAACCGGATTTCTGGCCTATCTTCCCCTCTGCAGCGTTCATGAGCGAACGCTCTTTCAAAATATGATATGAGGTTTGATCATGATCCGTCTCGCCGCTTCCGCACTGGCCCTTACGCTCCTGGCAGGTCCTGCCCTCGCAGACCCGGTTTCCTACGCGTTCGACAAGTCCCACTCCAACCTGGCTTTCTCTTATAACCACCTTGGCTATTCCACCACAGACGGCCGTTTTGCCGACTGGGATGGCAAACTGATGATCGACCAGGACAATCCGGCCGATTCGACCATTGAATTCACCATCAAGATCGACAGCCTCGACACGTTCTGGCCGGACCGCGACACGCACCTGAAGAGCGCGGATTTCTTCGACGCTGCCAAATTTCCGACGGCAACCTTCAAAAGCACGAAGGTTGAACAGACCGGCGAGAAACAGCTTGCTGTGACCGGTGACCTGACGATCAAAGGCATCACCAAGCCGGCCACCCTGACCGTGGACGTGCTGAACCTGGGTGAACATCCGATGAAAAAGAAACCGGCCGCCGGTTTTGCCGTCTCCACCGTGATCAAACGCTCCGATTACGGAATGGACAAATTTGTGCCTTATGTCGGCGACGAGATCAGCATTTCCTTCGACGCGGAAGCGCTGAAAGCTGACGCAGAATAAGAAAATATTCGGAGGCCGGAACATCCGGCCTCCTTCTTTTCAGGGAGGCGGCCATGCTGCGCAACACCTCTTCAGGCTATGGACGCATTGCAATTGCCTTTCATTGGACAATGGCCGCGCTGATCTTCGCCATGCTGGCCCTCGGGCTTTACATGACATCGCTACCTCTGACCGATCCGGCAACCTTTCCGCTGTTTCAGCTGCATAAGTCCATCGGTTTCGTGGTTTTAGCGCTTGCGGTTCTGCGGCTTTTGTGGCGCCTGGTGAACCCGGCGCCGAAACTGCCAGACGGCATGCATCCTCTAGAGAAGCTGGCCGCACATCTTGGCCATGCCGGTCTCTATGCGTTCTTGTTTGCCTTGCCGCTCACTGGCTGGATGGTCGCATCCGCCTCTCCCTATGGCATTCCGACTTTCATCTTCAACATCGTGCCGGTGCCGCATCTTCCCGTGCCCGGCGTCCTCGGCTCCAAGGCCGAAGCGGAAACGGTGTTCAAGATCCTGCATGAATATGGCGCCTATCTATTGATGGCGCTGATCGCCGCCCACTTGGCCGCCGCGCTGAAACACCATTTCATCGCCCGGGACGACACGTTGAAGCGGATGATCTCCACGGGCCCCGCCCGTTCCAGCTCCTAATGTGCTCAATCAGGAAATGTTCACATGCATCTGAAAAAGCTGTCTTATGCCTTTGTCGCGGTGTCTGCGATTACGGCATCCGCCCCGGTCTTTGCCGACACCTGGACCGTGGATCCGGCCCAGAGCTCGCTTGGATTTGAAGTCCAGCAGGCCGGTCAGCCGCTCAAAGGCACCTTCACATCCTGGACCGCAAACATCGATTTCGATACGGACAATCCGGGTGCCTCCAAGATCTCGGCCGAGATCGAACCGGCCAGCGCCTCGACGGGCAATCCGCAATTCGACAGCACCCTGCCCGCTCCGGACTGGTTTGATGCATCCGGATTTCCGAAGGCAGAATTCACGGCGGACAGCGTTTCGCATGTGGACGGCAACGTCTACAAGGCCGACGGCACGCTGACAATCAAGGGCATTTCCCAGCCGGTCACGCTGGACTTTACTCTCGACATCACCGGCGACACAGCCCAGGCCAAGGGAACAGCCTCACTCAACCGCCTGGACTACAAACTGGGCTCCAGTGTCGGCAAGGACACGGTTGGCGATGCGGTGACCGTCACCCTGGACCTGACGGCTACCCGCTGAGCGCACTCAGCGCTCTTCACCCTTGTCACCCTGATCTGAAGTTCGTCTCATTTTCCAGCGCGTTCAGCACGAACTTCAAATTCATGAGGGTGACTAGCAAGTCTATGTTTCGATTTTGGTTTTCGGAATTGAAATACGCTACGGCGCGCGCTGCACATTTGAGGCGGATTTCAGTTCCAACACACCAGGACCAAGCAGCGTTTCATTGGATTTGTCTGTCTCTGCCTGAATTCAGAGATGTGAACACAAAGGCCAAAGCCGTTCAAATCGGGATGAACGCGGCACGCCCCAACCAAAGTGAGAAGGCTGCGGGACTTGGCGTCTGCAGCCTTTTTGCCGTATGAGAACATCACACAACGCTCCAGCGAGACCGGTGGCCGCAGCACCGGTGCCAGCCAGACCAGGAAAGACGTCTCATGAACGCTCCCGTCACCACGCCCGACTATCAGCACAGCGCGCTGTTTCCGCAGGGCGAAGACAAGACCCCCTACCGCAAGCTGACTCAGGAGTTTGTCTCCACCGCTACCTTCAACGGAGAAGAGGTGCTGGTGGTCGAACCGGAAGGACTGCGTCTTCTGGCAGAAGAAGCGTTCAAGGACATCAACCATTTCCTGCGCCCGGGCCATCTGGAACAGCTCAAACGCATTCTCGACGATCCAGACGCAACTGAAAACGACAAGTTTGTCGCGTTCGACCTTCTGAAGAACGCCAATATCGCCTCTCATGGCGTGCTACCCATGTGCCAGGACACCGGCACCGCGATCATCATGGGCAAAAAGGGTCGACGGGTCTGGACCAGCGGCACCGATGAAGCCGCCCTCGGCGAGGGCGCACGCGATGCCTATTTCAAGAAAAACCTGCGCTATTCCCAACTCGCGCCCCTTTCCATGTTCGAGGAAAAGAACACCCGCAATAACATGCCCGCCCAGATCGAGCTCTATGCGGAAGGGGAAGATGCATACAAGTTCCTGTTCATGGCCAAGGGCGGCGGATCTGCCAACAAGACCTTCCTGTACCAGGGTACCCCGTCCCTTCTGACCCACGACCGGATGGTTGAGTTCCTCAAAGAAAAGATCCTGACTCTCGGAACCGCCGCCTGCCCGCCCTATCATTTGGCCATCGTCATTGGCGGCACCTCGGCGGAACTGAACCTGAAAACCGCCAAGCTGGCCTCCGCCCGCTATCTGGATGGCCTGCCGACAGAAGGTTCGGAACTGGGCCACGCCTTCCGCGACACCCAGATGGAAGAAGAGATCCACAAACTGACCCAGGCAACCGGCGTCGGCGCCCAGTTTGGGGGCAAGTATTTCTGCCACGATGTGCGTGTCATCCGCCTGCCCCGCCATGGCGCCTCCCTGCCGATCGGTCTTGCGGTCTCCTGTTCCGCTGACCGCCAGGCTGTTGGCAAGATCACCAGGGACGGCATCTTTCTGGAACAGCTGGAAATGCAGCCGGAAAAATATCTTCCGGAAGTGACCGACGAGACCCTGTCTGACAATGTAGTCAAGATCGACCTGACACGGCCAATGCCTGAGATCCTGGCCGAGCTGACCAAGCATCCGATCAAGACACGCCTGTCGCTGAGCGGCCCCTTGATTGTCGCCCGGGATTTGGCCCATTCGAAACTGCGCGACCGCCTGGAAAGCGGCGAGCCGCTGCCGGAGTATTTCAAGAACCATCCGATCTATTATGCCGGACCGGCGAAGACCCCGGATGGCATGCCGTCCGGCTCCTTCGGCCCGACCACCGCGGGGCGCATGGACGCATATGTAGACCAGTTCCAGGCCGCTGGCGGCTCCATGGTGATGCTGGCAAAGGGCAACCGCTCGGCCCAGGTGCGCCGCGCCTGTCAGGCCCATGGCGGGTTTTACCTGGGATCCATTGGTGGCCCGGCCGCCCGTCTCGCCCAGGACTGCATCAAGAAGGTGGAGGTGGTCGAGTTTGAAGAACTCGGCATGGAAGCCATCTGGAAAATCGAGGTTGAAGATTTTCCGGCCTTCATCGTGGTTGATGACAAGGGCAACGACTTCTTCAAGGAATTGAACCTCGGCTAGACGCCCCGCCTGAGAAACTTATTCCTCAAGAGATCTTGGAAAAGGCGGCTTTTGCCGTCTTTTTTGCATTTACTTTCAACATGAGGATCCTCCTTAACCGGTTTTTTAGCTGAAAAAGGCAAGAAGGTTGGACGCAAAAGCAAACGCAAGACGTCTTGATGGTCAAATTCGCTGCCTACATTCTGGTTCTGGTCATTGTTGCTATCGTCAGCCGCAGGCTGGATCAGTCCGGGCTCTATATCACCACACTGCTGGCCATTCTCTTCAGCGTTGCCGGAATGCTGCTCTTTCCCGCAGTCCAGCCGCTGGCGGAATCGGTGGTGGGCGGCGTCCGCTCCAGAGCCCGCTACGGACCGGAGAAAGAACCCGAGGAAGTCAATCCGGAGCGCATCCAGGACATCTTGACCCGGGAGCCAGCCAAATTCGCAGTTGCCACAGCCAGTCCCGTCATTGCCCCCGCCGAGCCGGTTGTTCCCGCGTTTCAGACGCCCCCGGACGAGGCCATGGGCGAAGGCTTTGAGGAACTGATAAAACAGTTTTCCCGCAATGCGGTCTATGCATTCCGGGCGTATCCGCCACACCGGGAGAGCCACGGCCGCAGCAAGATCGGCGGATGCCCGGACTTGCCCAAAGGCGTCGCATGGCCGACGGCCCCCGGACATCTGGATCAGGTCAAGGAAGGCCTGCCCTTGCACTTTCTGGCGCAGCTGGATCTGAGCGAACTTGCCTGGCGCCCAAAGGGATTTCCGGAAACCGGCAGGCTACTGTTTTTTGGCCGCTTCGATGAGATGCTGGACTGGGCAGCCAGTGAGGTGGACCCGGACAATGACATGCGTGTGATTTTTGATCCGGACTGTTCAGGCGTTCCCACCACGCCACCAAAAAATCTGCCCCCCCTCGGCAGCGGCAAATATCAGTTTGATCTGCTCTTCGGCCTGCCGGGCGACGAAAAGAGCCGGACCTTCCCGGAATGGCCGCTCAAATTCGCTGAAGTCGAAACCATGCCCGAAGGCGAGGACCTGCCATTCCAAGCCCCTGAAGGCTATAACATCTCGCTGAAAGAGCACCTGACCGCGCAATTGCAAGGCGTTCTCGGGGTCTGGTCCGTAAAGGACACAAAGGCTTGCGGGTTCCAGATGTTTGAAGAGCTGACCGGGGGCGACGGCGATGAGAGCCCGGCCCTGGCGCTGCGGCCATTTGCGGACACCGGTTTCCCGTTCGCGCCCAGGGGCATTTCCCTGGTCTGCCGGATCTTGCGCAACCGGCACGCGGAAAAGCTGCAGGAGACCATGTTCGACACCTGTTTCGAGGACTGGCAGCTGCAGGCCGACGCGGCAGGTGAGACCGCGCTCGACGCCAATATGGCCAATGCCTTTGTCGAGGACATGAACGACTTTTTGATGAAGTCCGCCGACAAGCGCTACGGTCCCTATCTGAAAGCCGATCTGGAACGCGCGCTCTACCGGCTCGTCACTGAGGCCGGTTCCAGCCCGGCGCTGGCCGCCAAGCTGCCCGACTGGCTCTATCTGGCCGCTTCCGACCGTCACCCGGTGCTGCTGCGGGACGCGGACGGGCTCAAGATGCCGCAGATGCCGGATGCCCGGGCAGCCCTTTGTTATCACCAGCTCTTCGGGCACCTGGCCTCCCGGGAGGCCAGCCTGCCATTGGATGGGCCGGATCTGCTGCTGTTCCAGCTTTTCAGTGATCTGGGTGCGGAATTCACCATTGGAGATGGAGGCGAGTTTGATTTTGCAATCGCCGGACCCGATGTGTCGAATCGTGACTTCAGCAAAGTGAAAGCCATCTGCTGCTGACCATCCTTCACCCGCCGCCTTTGCACGCCAAGTGATTCTCCCTGGTGTCTCTATGCGGATAAAATCCGTCCGCTTTCCCTCCAAAAACGAAACAAATGCAGCAACTTGAAAGCGCACTCCGTTACGGAACACGCCTCAAGGGAAATTCCGTTGCAATTTCGGCACAATTGATCAATGTCCTGTCTGCTCACATCAACGTGAGATTCCTTTCGCCTGTGTTTTGGGCCATCATCGTTAACAGTGCGGCAAGGAGAATTTCCTAACGTAACCTTCGAAATCGAGCGTGCCTTGAAATGGGCAGGCGCTGAAGGGGGACCTAAATGAAGTCATTATTTTATGCAGTCATTGCAGTGCTCGCGGGAAGTTTCCTGTTGCCTGCAGAAGCTACGGCCCGCGCCGGCTATTTCGATCACAACACCAATACCTGGGTGACGCCCAAATACCATCCGGGCGGCAAGTCGCCGGTGCGGCGCAAGAAGGTCAGTTACGACGGTCCGTATTCTCCGGGCACCATTGTCATCGACACGTCAGAGCGGCGCCTTTACCACGTGCTTCCGGGCGGCAAGGCCATGAAATATGGCGTCGGCGTCGGCAAACAGGGCTTCCAGTGGGCCGGAACCCACCGCGTGACACGCAAGGCAGAATGGCCGAGCTGGACACCACCGGCGCAGATGCGGGCCCGCGAGCGCAAGAAAGGCCGCATTCTGCCGACCTATATGCCCGGCGGACCGAACAACCCGATGGGGGCCCGCGCGCTTTACATCGGTTCGACCCTCTACCGCATTCACGGCACAACGGAGCCGTGGACCATCGGCTCCGAAGTCTCGTCCGGCTGCATCCGCCTTGCCAATGAAGACATCATTCACCTCTATAAGAATGTGAATGTGGGTGCTAAGATCATCGTGAAGCGTTGATCTGAGCAATTTCGATGTTCAAAGAAAAGCCGGGCAAGCTGCCCGGCTTTTTTCATGCTTTCTGCTCATTGGGACCATAGGCCCATCTCGCCGTCATGCAGAAAACAGCCCTTGGAAAAATGAGATAAGTCCACAGGGTTGGGCAGGCGCAGGTCTGAGAAATCCGGCAACGGCTTGTTGCCGGGATCAAAGGACCGGTGCACCTGGGACAGAAACACAAACCTCACGCCTTTGTCCTGGGCAAACCGCTTCAACTGCGCGATCTGCACCCCAAGCTCCGGCTCGGTTCTGCGCTGGTCAAGAAGCTGCAAATAGTCGATGACCGCCAGCGTTCCCGGGGCGCAGCCAGACAGTCCTCTTTCGATCTGATCTGCACACAGGGTGTCTGACAAATCAATTTCCAGGCCGGTGTGGCCCTTGGTTTCCGTCTCAGCGGCGTCAGCAAGACGCTGCTCAAGCTCATTCATTGAAATTTCGGCTGAAAAGAAGGCGGCCTGCCAGCCGGACCGGACGGCTTCGACAAGCAACTGAACGCCAAAGAGGGTTTTCCCGTGACCCGGCCTGGCCGCAAGGATCAGCAATTCGCCGTTTTTCAGCCGGTGAAGAACATTTGCTTCAGGTGTCACCTGACTGGCCCGCAGCTTCTTGTGATGGGCGGCGAGCAGCCCCCAGCTTGAAAACCCTTCCCCGGCCGCAATCCGGTCGAGTGCGGCACTTAGAGCAATATTGTCCCGCCGGGCCATGAGCCGGGCAGCACGTTTCAAACGGAAAATGGGAACGGACAGTTTCATGCGCAGTCTCCAGAAAGCCACCTGCGTCTGTCGCATTCCCTCCTTCTGCACACGCACGGGGCCTGAAGTGGTGCCAATCCATAGGCCCTGCAGGTCAACTGCTGCTCCGGATGGAGGGGGACGGCGCGGGCCACGCCGGGACACGCCGTATAGCTGATTCTGCCCATAGCACACCAGATGGGACCATGTGGCGCATAGCTGGCGTCTAGCGGTCCCGGCTCAAACCCTTGGCCGCAAGCTCTTGAAGATAGACGTCCCAATGCTTTTCCGGCTCCAGCGCCAGTTCCAAAAGGTAGCGCCAGGAAAAAATCCCGGAATTGTGCATGTCGTCAAAATGAATGCGCACGGCATAATTGCCGACCGGCTCCATCTTCATGATCTCCACCTGCCGTTTGCCCGGCACGGTCTGTTTCTGGGAGGGGGCATGGCCCTTGACTTCCGCAGATGGGGAACAGACCCGCAAATATTCGGCAGACAGGTCATGGCGGCCACCATCATCAAACGCCACCGTCAGCGTTTTTTTATCCGCCGACACCCGCAATTCGGTTGGCCAGGGCGCGCTTGTCTCAGTCATCACATCCATTTCCGGTCTTGATCAGGTTGCGGGCGGGACGATAGCGGCCGCCCTCTTCCCGTCAAGCCGCCTGTTCCCGTCCGGCGGCCTTGACCGCTTCATACCCCTCCAGCGCCGCCTGGCGGGCTGCTGCGTGATCCACAATCGGCTGAGGATAGTGCACACCCAAGATCACCCCCGCGGCCTTGAGCACAGCGGGCGGGGCCTCAAAGGGGGCGAAAAGATAGGTTTTGTCGAGGTCTTTCAGTTCCGGCACCCAGCGTTTGACATAGGTGCCGTCCGGATCAAATTTCTGTCCCTGGCTAATGGGATTGAACACCCGGAAATACGGGGCGGCATCCGCCCCTGAGCCGGCCACCCATTGCCAGCTTGCGGAATTGTTCGCAAGGTCTGCATCCAGCAGCGTATCCCGGAACCAGGCTTCGCCATGATGCCAGTGCAGCCGGAGATGTTTGACCAGAAAGCTGGCAACGATCATGCGCACACGGTTGTGCATATACCCGGTCTGCCATAGCTCCCGCATGCCCGCATCGACGATCGGATACCCGGTTTCGCCCTTTTGCCAGCGTTCCAGGTCGGTTGCGCTGTCGCGCCAGGGATAGACATCAAAGGCCGGGCGCCAGTTCGCCTCAGGCAGCTTCGGAAAATGATAAAGGAGATGATAGGAAAATTCGCGCCAGGCGATCTCCGACAGAAACTTCAGCCCGTCTTTACGGCAAGCCTCGTTGGCCTCAATCGCATCCCAAGTCCTCTTCCATATCTGGCGCGGTGACAGCTCCCCAAAGTGAAGATGAGGCGAAAGCCGCGAGACATTGGGCAGATCCGGACGGTTTCTAAGGTCCCCGTATCCTATCAGCCCGGCTGTGAGAAACCCCTGCAACCGCTTCAAGGCGCCGTCTTCACCCGGCTGCCAGAGCCTGTCCCATCCCTTGGCCCAATCCGGTTTCTCCGGCAAAAGGCCAAGAACATCCAGTTCTTCGCCATGCGCGCAGTCCAAACACGTCAAGGTCTGGGGAGCAGGCAAAGGCGCTGCAATTTCCCTTTGTTGTGCCGTCTTCCAGAACGGGGAATAGACCTTGAAGGAGCCGCCCGTCTTATTGGTGAGTTCCCAGGGCTCAAACAGCAAGGACGCCTTGAAGCTGGTCACCTCAAAGCCGTCCGCCTTCAGGAGGGTCTTGATCTCCGTGTCCCGCTCAATCGCATTCGGCTCATAGCAGCGGTTCCAGTGCACCGCGCGCACGCCTGCGTCCCGTGCGATCTGCGGGATGAGGTGCCTTGCATCCCCGCGGCAAATGATCAGACCCGGCAGGGTCTTTTGAAGGGACTTCAGACTGAAATGCAGCCACCACTTGCTGGCCCCGCCCAGCGGATGGGTTTCTCCGCTGTGGGCCGGATCTTCCAGCACGAAGACGGGCAGGACCGGACCTTTCCTTGCGGCTTCAAAAAGCGCTGGATTGTCTGCTATTCTGAGGTCCTGGCGGAACCAGACAAGTGTCGTCATGATGCCTCAACGTTTTTGACTGTTCCAGATACGCTCCGGCCAGGAACTGGATCAACCGATTGGCCTGCAATTTCCTGCCGGCCCACCGCCGAGGCATCTGTGCTACGCCGGGACGGGCGCAAGAACTTCCCTGCGGAACCGCCCGAAATGTTCATCCCAGCCAGCATCAAGCGCCGTCAACATCCGGAACGCCGCTTCTCCTGCAGCCTGCTCGATCCCTTCATGGACAAGCGTCAGACGCGTGCCGCCAGCAGCCTCTTCCAGCGTCCAGCGCACCGTTGTCATGGCCCCGTTCAAAGGCTTCACGGTGAACGTATAGACGAGGCTTCCATGGGGTCTCATTTCCAGAACCTTGCCCCAGCAGATCCTGTCCATGTTGCCATGCTGGTCGAGCAGCGTGTAGTCGGCGCCTTCCTTAAGGTCTTCTTCGGCCGGATGAAACCAGCGGGCGAGCTTGTCTTTCTCAGTCAAGAAAGCCCAGACAGTTTCACGCGGGGCTTTCAAGAAAATGGTCTTGGTCATCGTTGTGGCAGTCATGTCATATCTCCTTCCCGGTCCTTCGTGTCTTTGGCAATTTCACGCTGCAAGTTGGATAGCTTTGCGTCCCAGAACTGTTCAAAGACGCCAAGCCATTCGAAAGCGGATTTCAAGGGGTCGGGGGAAAGGCTTTTGCGCCGTTCCCGTCCGATCGTCTCGCTTTTGACGAGGCCGCCTTCTTCAAGAATGGCCAGATGCTTGTTGATCGCGGTCCGGGTGATGCCGAACCGATCCGAGATTTCAGAGATCGCCAGGCTTTCCTTGCACAAAAGCAGCAGGATCTCCCGCCGGGTCGGGTCTGACAGCGCCCGGAAGACCGGTTGAGGGCCCGTGTTCATGGTCAGCCTTCCCCTCCGGTCCTGTCCAGCGTGCTCCGGACTTTCATCGAAATCATTGCCCTCTCCTTTGTGACACTTTTTGGTGTTATATTAAATAACACCTTTTGGTGTTATGTCAAGACTCAACATGTGCATTACCCGGAAAATTGCGCGCCTGTTGATTTTGATGCGACTTCGTACTATTTAATGCGATATCGCACTAGAGGAGATCCACATGGCCCTGACACGCAGAAAGACCCTTGCAATTCTTGGTGGGGGCGCCGTTGTTGCAGCCGGAGCATCGGCCGGTTCCTTCCTGATGACCCGCACACCGGAAAAAGCCCTGGCTCCCTGGCAAACGGCCGGGTCTTATGAAGATCCGAGACTGTTTGCCCTGTCCCATGCGCTGCTCGCTCCCAATCCGCATAACAGACAGCCCTGGCTTCTGGAGCTTAAGGGAGGCGACCAGTTTTTGCTGCACCGGGACGAGGCCCGGGACCTGCCGCAGACCGACCCGTTTCACCGGCAGATCTTCATTGGGCTGGGGTGCTTTCTGGAATTGATGTCCGTCGCTGCGTCAATGAAAAACCATACGGCCGACATCACACTGTTTCCCGATGGGGAAGCCGGTCCGGTTGCCCACGTCACCCTGCGCCCGGGTCAGGAACCCGATCCCCTGGCCGCGCAGATCCTTCTCAGGCGCACCTGCAAGGAACCGTTTCTGGATAAGCCAGTGCCGGACCGGACGGCTCACGCCCTCAGCGCCTTCGCCACCATCCTCACGGATGCAGGCACGGTCGCAAAGATCCGGGAACTGACCTGGCAGGCCTGGCTCACGGAAATGCATACCCACCGGACGCTCAAGGAAAGCTTTGATCTGATGCGCTTCGGCAAGGCCGAGATCAATGCCAATCCTGACGGCATTGATCTCGGCGGCCCTTTTCTTGAAACGCTCATGCTGGCCGGTGTCCTGAGCCGCGAGGACCAGCTCGACACGACCTCGACGGGATTTCAGGAAGGGGTCAAAATCTACCGGGAGATGCTTGCGGCGACACCGGCCTATGCCGTCCTGACCAGTCCTTCGAACACACGAGCGGACCAGATCGCTGCCGGCCGGCGCTGGCTACGGCTGAACCTTGAAACGTCGCGGCTCGGGCTCGCGCTGCACCCGGTCAGCCAGGCCCTTCAGGAATTTGAGGAAATGCAGCCCCACCACATGAAAGCCCATGACCTGCTTGCCAAACCGGGAGAAACGGTTCAGATGCTGGGGAGATTGGGATACGGCCCGATCACGCCGCCCTCGCCCCGCTGGCCGCTCAACACACGGATCATGAATGGATAACGAGACCCGGACGCTCTTCTTTGCCTTTTTCAACGAAATCGGGATCATCGCCCAGCTCAGCCGCACCGCGCTGGAGGCCCGGCTGCCCAAGGGGATGACTTTGCCGCATTTCAGTGTGGTCAACCACCTGGTCCGTGTGAAAAACGGCCAGACCCCGCTCGCGCTCGCCCGGGCCTTCCAGGTTCCGAAGACCACGATGACCCATACGCTGAATGGGCTGGAGACACATGGTTTTGTCGAGATCCGGCCCAATCCGGAGGACAGGCGCAGCAAAACCGTCTGGCTGACAGAGGCCGGTCAACGCTTCCGTGACGAGGCCATCGGGGCGATCGACCCGGATATCCATGCCTTTCGTCAGCACTGCCCGGACGACAGGATCCGGGATCTGGTTCCTGTCCTGGCCGAAATCCGCGCCATACTCGACGCAAGCCGGGACTGACTGTCTCGGGACCTGCGGGCTGCAGATTGACAAGTCTACACTGTAAAGTTTACCTGCCGGTCGAAGAGAGGATGCAGCCATGCTGTTTCGATTGATCTTGGTGCCGGGCACGCCATATGATGGCTGCAACAAGAATGAGTGAGGGAGACGAAACGTGACCGACGGCAGCATTGTCGTTCCTTCTGGAACGGGAGGACAGACCAGTGGAGCGGCTTCCATGATTGATCCGTTCGGACGTGCAGTGACCTATTTGCGCGTTTCCGTCACCGATCGGTGCGATTTCCGTTGTGTCTATTGCATGGCTGAAGACATGACCTTTCTGCCCAAACGGGAAGTGCTCAGCCTGGAAGAACTGGACCGTCTGTGCAGCGCCTTCATTGAAAAAGGCGTGCGCAAGTTGCGCCTGACCGGCGGCGAACCGCTGGTGCGCAAGAATATCATGAGCCTGATCCGCAGCCTTGGACGCCATCTGGACAGCGGGGCTTTGGAGGAACTGACCGTCACAACCAACGGCTCCCAGCTAGCCCGCTATGCGCAAGAGCTCCATGACTGCGGTGTCCGGCGCATCAATGTGTCCATCGACACTCTTGATCCACAAAAATTCCAGGCTGTCACGCGCTGGGGCGATCTGGAAAAGGTGATGGACGGCATTCGCGCGGCAAGCGCGGCCGGACTGAAGATAAAGATCAACATGGTTGCCCTCAAGGATGTAAACGAGCACGAGATCGTGCCGATGCTGGAATGGTGCCACGGCCATGGACATGACCTGACACTGATCGAGACCATGCCGCTTGGCGAGATTGATGGCGACCGCACCGACCAGTATCTGCCCCTGTCGACCGTGCGCAGCCGTCTCTCCAGCCAGTTCACCCTGACGGATATCCCCTACAAGACCGGGGGGCCGGCGCGCTATGTGACGATTGAGGAAACGGGGGGGCGGCTCGGCTTTATCACGCCCCTCACCCACAATTTCTGCGAAAGCTGCAACCGGGTCCGGGTCACATGCACCGGTCAGCTTTATATGTGCCTCGGCCAGGACGACATGTCCGATCTTCGAGCGCCCTTGCGGGCGTCCGAGGGCAATGAGCTGTTGAATGCCGCAATCGATGAGGCTATTGGCCGCAAACCCAAGGGCCATGACTTTGTGATCGACCGGCGGTCCCGCCAGCCGGCCGTGTCCCGCCACATGAGCGTCACCGGAGGCTGATCACAGCTCCGGCCCAGGTGGCAGTCTTCAAAATACCAGCTCTTTTCGAGAAAAGCCCGCCGGACTTATTCGGCGGGCATGAAACCGCTTGCTTCGGCAACCGGTTTGATTGACAGGGCCGTAATCAGGCTGGCGGTAATCCCGAGTGCCATGATCCAGATCATGCTCCATGGGGACCCGGCCAGGAAACTGTGGGCGAACAGCCAAGCCACCAAAGAGCCTGCCACAGCCCCCATCCCCACTTGCAGGGATGCAACCAGACCGGAGGCGGACCCGGCCAGCTCCGGACGGACGCTGACCGCTCCGGAAATTGCACTGGGCAGACAGACCCCGTTGCCAAGACCAAGGACGAACATGGGCAGAAACAGGCTGGGTCCGGTGACAATTCCAAAATAAGCGAACCCGGCAATCAGCGCCACGGACAGCGCCCCGATCACTGTGCCGCTCAGGATCATCGGATAGAGCCCGGCCCGCTCGGCGAATTTGCCCGAAATGAAATTTCCGACAATGTACCCAAGGGCCACAAACATGAAATAGAAACCCATTTCAGCAGCGCTCATCTTCAGGATCTGGGCCGCGATGAAGGGCGCCCCGCCAAGATAGGCGCAATAGGTCAGGGCGGAGAAGGCTGCGGTTAGGGCATAGCTCCAGAAAAGCGGCTCGCGCAACAGGGCCGTATAGGCGCGCAGGACCTGTCTTGTGGAGGTCTTTTCCCGCTGAAGATTGGTTTCCGGCAGGTGGGAGACGCTTGCATAAAGGATGGCGATCCCAATCAGGAGCAGAAGAATAAAGCCGCCTTCCCAGCCATAGAACTCGTCCATGAGCCCGCCAATGGCCGGGGCAATGGTCGGCATCACGGCCATGCCCATGGTGACATAACCAATCATGCTGGCCGCCTGTCTTGAACCATAAAGGTCGCGCACGATGGCGCGGCTCAGGACCATTCCGGTGCAGCCTCCGGCCGCCTGCAGCACCCGGGCAGCAATCAACGCCTCAATCGTTGGCGCTATCATGCACAAAACCGTGCCAACCACAAAAAGCGCCATGCCTAGAATAATGATCGGACGGCGGCCAAACCGGTCGGACAGGGGCCCCCAGAACAGCTGCGACACGGCCACGGCAATGAAATAAGCCGACATGGACAGCTGGATCTCGTCAGGCGTTGCGGCGAACACGATCATCATGCCAGCAAGGGAGGGTAAATAGATCTGCATGGCCAACGGACTGACCGTTGAAATCGCAATCAGGATACCAATGGACGGTTTTTTCCGAAGACGGGACGGCTCGGATTGGCTGGACATCATGCCTGCAGATACACCCTCTACAAAAAATTGAAATCTGAGACAGACTCAACGGATGATACGTTATAGACCGAAGGCGTGAACAGGCTGTGAAACATTGAAAGTACAAGTGAAAATGGCTGCAAGCTGACCATTTGCATCCCGGAACGGTCCGGGCCGCTGATCAACCGGCCCGGCGCCCCCTTTGGACATCAATCAAAGACGATTTTCGGTGCCGCCTTCCCGGCTGCGCCCTCCGGCTGCTCGATTGAGGCCACCACTTTTCCGGCAATGGATTTGTAAATGGCTGCGACCGGGCCCTCAGGATCACTGACCACAATCGGCGTTCCCGCGTCGGACGTCTCGCGGATTTTCATGGTGAGCGGCACTTCACCCAGAAACGGCACACCTAGCCTTGCAGCTTCGGCCCGCGCCCCGCCATGACCGAAAATATCGTGGCGGCTGCCGCAATCCGGGCACAGGAAATAGCTCATATTCTCGACAATACCGAGCACCGGCACATCCACACGCTTGAACATGTTTAACCCCTTGCGGGCATCAATCAGGGCAAGGTCCTGAGGGGTGGAGACGATCACGGCACCGGCGAGCGGCACTTGCTGGGCCATTGTGAGCTGTGCGTCCCCGGTTCCCGGCGGCATGTCGACAACCAGAACATCCAGTTCTCCCCAGGCTACTTCGCGCAGCATCTGGGTCAGGGCGGAAATCACCATTGGCCCGCGCCAGATCATAGGCGTTTCCTCTTCCACCATGAAGCCCATCGACATGACCTTGATGCCATAGCCTTCCAGAGGTTTCAGCACCCGGCCGGAGACGGCTTCCGGACGTCCAGAAACGTTGAAGAGACGGGGCACGGACGGGCCGTAGATATCCGCATCCAGAACACCGACTTTCAGGCCATTCGCCGCCATTCCAAGCGCAAGATTGGCGGTTGTCGTCGACTTGCCGACCCCGCCCTTGCCCGAGGCAACCGCCACAATGTGCCGGATGCCGGGAACACCCGGCTTCGATGTGGCCTGCTCGTCAGCCCCTTGCGGAGCGCGGCCCTGTGGCGCTGAGGCCGGGCGCGCTGCGGGTTTGGGTGGCGCGCTGCTTGCACTGCCCGGTGTGCGCTCGGCGGTCAGCGCCACCATGGCGTTTTCAACCCCCTCGACGTCCCGGACGACCTTTTCTGCCGCCTGGCGCAAGGGCTCCAGTTCCTGGGCCCGCTCTGCCGGAACAGTGATGGAAAACGCGACCCGGCCATCAGAGACAAACACATCGGAGACCAACCCCAAGGACACAATGTCTCCTTCAAGATCCGGTCCCTTGATCTGCCGTAACCGGTCCATGACGGCTTTTTTGATTGGTTCGCTCATAGTCTGTCCTGTCTGATATCCGGCGGCTCGCTCTGCCGGAGGGCTGACCGGAAATCTAATTTGCGTAGCGACAAAAACAACCTGCTATTGCCACACTCTCCCAATAAGCACTTTCCTGGAAGGTCGTGCCCTCTTGAAAGCGTTCGCGGTGCGGTGCAGCCTTCAATGCGTTCCCATAAACAGATTCGGTGTCCCAAAGGGAAACCGGTTTGCCTGCCATCCGCCCCCATTTTCCTGGAAGTACCTTTCTCGCCACCCTCCGACATTTCAGGACCCCACGATGCCCGCTTGCCTTATCACCGCGACCAATCGCGGGATCGGTTTCGATCTCGCCCGGACCGCCCTTTCCTCCGGCTGGACCGTTTACGGATCTGTGCGCAGCGACGAGGCCGCAAGGGACACCGCCGCCCTGCTGGGACCGGACTATCATTCGCTGGTCTTCGACGTCACCGATCACACGGCAGTTCACAGGGCCGCGGCCGGGCTGGCACAGCCTCTTGATCTTCTGATCAACAATGCGGGCATCATCGGCCCTGATCGGCAGACCACCGAGGATATGGACTTTCAAGGCTTTGCCCGCACACTGGAGATCAACACCCTGGCGCCGCTCGCCGTCTCCCAGGCCTTTCTGCCGCAGCTACGAAAAGCCCCCACCGCCAAGATCCTGACCGTTTCCAGCCAGATGTCATGGATGGGCTACCGGAAATCAGACACCCTCGCCTACCGGGCATCCAAGGCTGCGGTGAACAAGGTCATGCAGGCTCTCGCCACCGATCTGGAACCGGAGGGAATTGCGGTCGCGTTGATTGATCCGGGCTGGGTCAGAACATCCATGGGCGGGCCGCACGCGGACAATGACCCGAAAGATGTTGCCGAAGGAATCCTGGCCATCGCAGCCTCCCTTGCCATGGACAGCACGGGGAAGTTCTTTAAGTGGACGGGGGAAGAGCGCCCGTTTTGAGGTTAATAAGGGCTGCCTGGCCAGTTCCACGGCAGTGAGTCGCCGAATGGACCGGACCGTCAATTCTTAAGGATTGACTTCCACCAGGCCACCTCAACACAGAGGGGCTGATTTTCCACATAAAGATAATCTGACGTTGTTTTGACCATCCACCAAGGCATCTGCTTTCAAGCCTCAAGCACTTTTTTCCTCAGATCTTTGTATGCCGGAGATCGGTATCCACGTTCTTCTTACAGTTTGATTCAAATTTTAAGAAATTGTGAGGAATTGAGGCGCAGGCTGGTGGTATCGGAATTCAAAAGATCGGACACGCAATGGAGCTCTACCGCGCCTGCTATCGCAGCAAAATCAAATGGGACAACATGCGCTTGCCCCTGCCCGACGAAATCGACAGAACCTTGCTGCGTATCCGCCGTATCAACCGCAAGGCCGGGGTCACCGGCGCCCTGCTCCTGGTGGATCAGCACATCATTCAGGTTCTGGAAGGCCAGACCGGCCAGGTTCTTGACACCGTCTATTGTGTCATGAACGACCCGCGCCTGCATGATATAGAAGGACTCATCCATGAACCGGTGGATTTCCGCCTGTTCCCGAATTCGCTCATGTTTTTCCGGGACCTGACCGACGGCGTGGCTGCGTCGCAGCATCCGGTGCTGCGGCCGCTTCTGGATCATCCGAGCGCCGTGACCCGCGATGAAGCCTATCTTGCTTTCAGCCATTTTGCGATGGAACTGCAGCAGGGCCGCCTGACAAATGACATGCTGATGATCTGACGGGCGCCGCCCGTCCGGATTACTCTGCACCGGCGTGCCTCTAGACGCCCCGCCCTGAAGGGACGGAAAGATCTGAGGAGGTTTGGTGGTGGCCGGAGCCCTGCGAATTTATGTGTCCGATTTCTCTTCGCCGGGCTGGTCTGTTCCCATCCGCCACCAACCAACAGGATCAACTAAGATCTTGCCCTTGCCCTTTGGCGTCCCATAGTGTTCCGGAAAAGATCACATTGGGAGTTGCGCGCCTTTGCCAGGCCCTTACATGCTGAAGCCCGATCCGGAGCAGCCCGGACTGTCAACCACCGTCAACGGCATCGACCAGACCGGGGCACCGGTTGAAACCCGGGTTGTGACTGAAAAACCGCTGACCCTTTATCTGAATTCCCAGGAAGTGGTCACGATGATGACGATTGGCGATCATCCTGACCTTCTGGCCGTCGGCTATCTGAAGAATCAGAACATGCTGGCGCCGGAGGACGTGATCACCGCCATCGACCATGACGACGATCTGGATGTGGTTGTGGTGCGCACGGAAACCGAAACAAATTTCGAAGAAAAACTGAAGAAGAAGGTTCGCACCTCCGGCTGCGCCCAGGGCACGGTATTCGGCGATGTGATGGAAGGCTTTGAGGACGTGACCTTGAGGCCGGAGGCAACGCTTAAGACTTCCTGGCTTTACGGGCTCACCAAAACCATCAACACCACTCCGTCTCTTTATCTGGAAGCTGGGGCCATCCATGGCTGTGTTCTGTGCCGGGAGGACCGGCCCCTGGTCTATATGGAAGATGTCGGCCGCCACAACGCCGTTGACAAGATTGCCGGCTGGATGGTGCTGAACGGAATTCCCGCCAGCGACAAGATCTTTTACACGACCGGACGCCTCACCTCCGAGATGGTGATCAAGACGGTGATGATGGGCATTCCGATTCTGGTGTCCCGCTCCGGCTTCACCGCCTGGGGTGTGGAACTGGCACGCAAGGCCGGTCTGACCCTGATCGGCCGCGCGCGGGGCAAGCGCTTTGTTGCACTGTCGGGCACAGAACGGATCGAATTTGACATGGACCCGGACTTTGCCGATGACGAGCCGGAGAAAGTGAAACGGAAAGGGAGCTTTGCAGCGCAATGACAGCAGGGCATTCGGGCTTGGCTGCAGACAGGATCATGGGCTGCGTCCTGGCCGGCGGGCAATCGCGGCGCATGGGTGGAGGTGACAAGAGCCTGATGGATATTGGCGGAACCTCCATGCTGGAAATCATCCTTGCCCGGCTCGCCCCTCAGGTCCCCGCCACTGTGCTGAATGCAAATGGTGACCCTGCGCGCTTTGCGGAGTTTGGCCTGCCGGTCGCGCACGACCCCGTCGGGGAATTTGCCGGACCGCTGGCCGGGGTTCTGGCCGGGCTTACCCATGCCCGCGGCCATCACCCTGAAACAACCCATGTGGTATCGGTTGCCGGCGACACGCCGTTCTTTCCCGAAAACCTTGTAGACCGGTTGCGGGCGGCTGTGCCTGCTGACCGGCCCGTCATTGCCCTTGCCTCCTCCTCCAGCAAGCTTCATCCGGTATTCGGGCTCTGGCCCGTGGCCCTGCATGACGATCTCCATACGTGGCTTTCCACGGGGCAAAGCGGCAAGGTGCTGGCCTTTGTCGACCGGCATGACAGTGTCGAGGTGTCCTTTGACCCTGACCCAGCAACAGGGCTGGACCCGTTTTTCAACGCCAATCGTCCGGATGACCTGACAACCGTGCGCCAAACCCTGAGCGCGCTTGCCCCATGACCCACCCCCCAGTTTTTGGCATCACCGGCTGGAAGAATTCGGGCAAGACCCGGCTTGTCACCCGGCTTGTGGCCGAATTCACCGCACGCGGCTTGAAAGTGTCTACGGTCAAGCATGCCCATCACAGTTTCGATATCGACCATCCCGGAACGGACAGTTTCCGCCACCGGGAGGCGGGCGCGCAGCAAGTGGCGCTAGTGTCCGGGCGCAGATGGGCCTTGATGCATGAATTGAACGGCGATGAGGAACCGCCGCTCAATGAGATCCTTGCCCGGCTTGCCCCCTGTGACCTGATCCTGATCGAGGGCTACAAGCGGGAAAGCCATCCGAAGATCGAGGCCCGGCGGGCCGAAAGCGCGGATCGGGGAGCCTTGGCCCCTCGTGATCCGAACATTTTGGCGGTCGCGTCCGATCATGATCTTCCGGCAGAAACCTTGCCTGTTTTCCACCTGGACGATGTCCCGGCCATGGCCGACTTCATTGCGTCCCGCCTTGACCTGAGGAAGGCCGCAACATGACCGGGAAGTCCCTGCTTGATGATTGCTTTCTGCATGACAAGGACCGGCTGCGTCACCACGAGGCGCTTGCGATCCTCAAAGACCGGCTGACGCCAGTTGCGGACACCGAAACTGTTCCCCTGGAGAGCGCGCTGGAGCGCATTCTGGCGGAAACGGTTACCGCTCCAAGAGACGTGCCTCTGGCCGACAATTCAGCGGTGGACGGTTATGCTTTCCGCCACGCGGATTTTGACGAGGCCGGGGGCTTCTTCCGCCTTGAGCAGCGCATTGCCGCCGGACAGGGCACCGGCGGTCTGCTTGGCCCCTGGGCTGCCGCCCGGATTTTCACCGGCGCTGTAATGCCGCCGGGCGCGGACACGGTGGCCATGCAGGAGGATTGTGAGCGTCATCAGCAGGACGGTCAGGAGTTCGTGATCGTTCCGCAAGGCCTCAGACCGGGGGCCAATTGCCGGAAAGCGGGAGAGGATGTGATGGCGGGAAGTACGCTGCTGTCCCCCGGCCTGCTGCTGCGCCCGCAGGATCTTGCCGCGATCGCCTCCACAGGCCAGGCGGCTGTTTCCGTGCGCAAGAAGCTCAAGGTGGCATTGGTTTCGACCGGGGACGAGTTGCGCCGCCCCGGCCAGCTGATTTCGCTCGGCGATGTCTATGATTCCAACCATTTTCTGCTGCGCGGCCTGAGCGCCACCCTCCCCCTTGAGATCGAGGATCTGGGGATCTTGAAGGACGACGCAGCGCATGTGCAGGCGGTGCTGTCGGAGGCCGCTGAAAGATTTGACGTGATTCTGACCACCGGAGGCGCCAGCCGGGGCGAAGAGGACCATATCCTGTCAACGCTGGATGCGCTGGGGCAGCGTCATATGTGGCAACTGGCCATCAAGCCCGGCCGGCCGATGATGTTTGGCACGATTAAATCCTGCGTGTTTCTTGGACTGCCAGGCAACCCGGTGGCCGCGATGGTCTGTTTCCTGCTCTATGTTCGGCCCGTTATCAGCCGTCTGTCCGGCGGGCCATTTCTGGAGCCGCAACGCTTCGAGATGCCGGCAGCCTTCGAGATTGCAAAGAAAAAGCCCGATCGGCGGGAGTTTTACCGTGGCTATACCGGCCTTGATGCGGCGGGACGCCCAGCCGCCTACAAGTTCATGCGAGACGGGTCCGGGCTGATCACGGGACTACGCCAAGCCGATGGCTTGATCGAGATCCCGGAAGAGGTCACAAGCATCAAGGCAGGTGACATGGTCCGCTATCTGCCCTTTTCCGGATTTGGGATCCGATAAGGAGCCCGGCGGCGGTCCGCCGGGCTCTCGTCAGGCACTGGTCAACAAGACCAGCATGGCCTTAATAGGCATAGGGCCAACTGGCGGCCACGAACCGGTAGCTGTCCTTTTCCTTAGCCACATGGCCAAGTCCGGGAAACGGAACATGGGCGCCGGCAAACAGCAGCTTTTCGCTGGCAGCCTGATCGAAGAAGGCCTTGCGGGTCGCCGCCGCCTGAGCGGCATCGATGTCGAAGCCGATCCCCCAGTCCGGCCTGTCGAACTGATACGCACTCATATGCAAAATGTCCCCGGCAACCGCCAGCGTTTCGCCATCGCTTTCGATGAGGAAACCGGTGTGACCGGGTGTGTGACCCGGCAGCGCCATCGTCCGGAAGCCGGGAAGCACCTCTTCGTCACCTGAGACAAGCGTCGTACTGCCCTCATAGGCAGCCGCGGCCCGGCGCGCGCCCTCAAAGAAGGGTTTGAACTCCTCCGGAGCGCCATTCATCATCGCATCATCATGCCAGAAGGCATGGTCGGTCTCCGGCAGGATCAATTCCGCATTGGCAAAGACCTTCTTGCCGTCTCCGTCAACCGCCCCGAACAGATGGTCCGGGTGCATATGGGTGATCAGAAGCGCATCAATCTGGGCTGGAGACACGCCCGCAGCCGCCAGAGCCTGCGGCAACCGCCCCATGGTCGGCCCCAGGGCATCGGATGTCCCCGCATCAACCATAACAAGACGCTCTCCGGTGTTCACCAGAAAGGCGTTGACGGGAATGCGGAGCGCGTTACCGTCAATCAGCGCCTTGTCTCGCAAGCGCTGGCCCTCGGCGTCGTCATAGCCGACAACAATCTCCGGCGTGACATCCAGATAGCCATCCAAAAGTGCGGTGACCTCCATGCTGCCAACCTTGTAGCGCAAGGCGCCAGCCATCGGCGCGCCCGACTGGGGTGCCGATGCGTGGGCCTGGCTGGAAATCAGCGCCAGCCCCCCCGCTGCGGACAGGGCCCCGGCAGCGGCGGAGCTTCCAAGGAAAGAGCGTCGGGAAAAGGAAATGTTGGACAAGGTCATAAGTCTGCCTCCTGCTTAGTCCTTGAGAATGGTCGATTTGACTGGCCTGACCGGTGACCCGGCCGGGCTTTTTAGAAAATGTTTCATTCAAATTATTTTTGAAGAGGACCCTAACTTATAAAACTCATAATCTACGCTTATATCTAAAGCGTCTTTGCGATAAATGGAGCCTCTAGTGGATCGGTTCAGTGCCCTCGCCAGCTTTGTTCAGTCTGTCAATCTCGGCAGTTTTTCCGCAGCCGCAAAGCATCTCGGCATCTCGCAGCCTGCGGTCAGCCAGCAGGTTAGGGGTCTGGAGACCGATCTTGGCGTGCGCCTGTTGAACCGCACCACCCGCCAGCTGCACCTGACGGAGGCCGGTGAGCGCTATTTCAGCTATGCACGCGACATTCTGGAGCGTCTGGAGGAGGCCGACCGGTCCGTGCAGAGCGAAGACGCGCAAATGTCCGGTCCGCTCTCAATCGGCCTGCCACTTGGCTTTGCCGAGAGCATCCTGTCGGAATTCCTGATTGCCTTCAAGAAAGAACACCCCTGCCTGCTGCTGGATATTTCGCTTTCGGATGAATTTGTCGACGTGATCCAGGAACGACTCGACATTGCCATTCGCATGGGAGACATCAAGGATGACCGGCTCATCGTCAAACGGCTGGGCGTGGCGCAGCGCTGCCTGATCGCCTCACCGGACTATCTCAACCGGCGCGGACGGCCCCAGCATCCGGCGGATCTACCCGATCACGACTATCTTCTCTACAAGAACATCTCGACCGGCGACCGGGTGCCGTTCCTCAGCACCCTGGGCGAAAAACTGTCCATCAAGATCTGCCCGTCCATGAAAATCAACAACTCGGCGACCTTGCGCCGCGCGGCGCTTGCCGGGCTCGGCATCACCATTGCCAACCGCTGGATGGTGGAGCCGCAGCTCCAGTCCGGGGAGCTGGAGCTGGTGCTGCCGGACTGGCGCTACCCGCCGCATCCCATCCATGCAGTCTATCCGTCCAACCGGTTCATCCCGTTGAAAGTGCGCCGGTTTGTGGACCGTTTGCGGAGCTATTTTGAAGACCGGGGCGCGCTGGAAGCGCTCGGCCATGCCCCGGTCAAGCGCGCGGGTTGATCAGATTTCATCGACCGCGACATACCAGGTTTCTTTCAGAGCGGCCGCCTCCCACTCCTGCCAGGCGCCAGTGGCCGTCATGGCCGCGTGATAGGCCGTAAACACCGGCGAAACGCTCAGGCTGTAAGTGGCAAACCGGCTGACGACCGGGGCATACATGGCATCGGCAATGGTGAAATCGCCAAAGAGGAACGGCCCGCCCGACACGTCCAGGCATTCGCCCCAGATGTCGAGGATCCTGTTCACATCGGCTTTGACGCCCTCATTGACGGACAAGACTTCAACCGGACGCTTCATGTTCATCGGACATGCTCCCCGCAAGGCGCCGAAGCCGGAATGCATTTCCGCACTTATGGCGCGGGCATGGGCGCGGAGCTTTTGGTCTTCCGGCCAAAGCCGCTTTTCGGGACAACACTCGGCGGCATATTCGAGGATCGCCAGACTATCCCAAACCGTCAGGTCGCCGTCCCTCAGAACCGGCACCTTCATGCTCGGCGAGAAAGCCTTGAACTCAGGATTGCCGTTGTCAAAATCAAATGGAATCAGCGTTTCGGTGAAGGGAATGGCCTTTTGCCGAAGAGCGATCCAGGGCCGGAAGGACCAGGACGAATAGTTCTTGTTGCCGATGAAGAGTTCAAATTGTGCCATGGGGCCTCCGGTTTCAGGACAAGGCGCCACGGGACATCCCCGTGAGGCCCTTCAACAAATTCCTCAAACGTTTGTTAGCCCGGCGCGCGCGCCTGCTCCAATTCAATCATTTCATCCAATTCATAAGGGTTTTCGATCCGTGCCGGTCTGCATTGTTGAAATATGTCCCCTCAAACGCGCACACGAATACAGCCCTGAGCATGTCCTTCCTGAAAGAACACCTCCCAAACGTTGTAGCGGCATGAATTAGGCTGTGTTTTTTTTCTGTGCATGCTTGAAATCTGGGCGGAAGTGTATGGAATAGAGCCTTCTGGCAAAGGAGTACTGTTTTTCCTGCGCCGCAAACATAATCAAGGGGAAAATAAATGCGTGTTTTGCGTATGGCTGCCGCTGCTGTTGCTGTTCTGGCTGCCGTTGGTGCCGCTGAGGCGAAAGACTGGTCCAAGGTTCGAATCGGAACCGAAGGCGCCTACCCTCCGTTCAATTCCCTGACCGCTGACGGTCAGCTGGTCGGCTTCGACATCGATATCGCAAAAGCTCTTTGCGAGGAAATGAAGGTGGAGTGCGAATTCGTCACCTCTGACTGGGACGGTATCATTCCTGGCCTGCAAGCCGGGAAGTTCGACGCGATCATCGCCTCCATGTCGATCACCGAAGAGCGTAAGCAAAAGGTGGATTTCACCAACAAATACTACAACACCCCGCCGGCGATCGCCGTGCCGAAGGATTCCAAGATTGCCGGAACCGCTGATGCGGATTTGAAGGGCTTTACTCTTGGCGCCCAGTCCTCCACGACCCATTCCAACTATGCGGAGGAAAAACTTCCCTCTGCGGAACTGAAGCTCTATCCGACCCCGGATGAGTACAAGCTTGATGTGGCCAGCGGCCGGATCGACGGGGTGATCGACGATGTCGTGGTTCTGTCCGACTGGCTGGCCACGGAAGATGGTGCCTGCTGCAAGCTGCTCGGCACCTTGACCCCCGATCCAGTCATCAACGGCGAGGGCGCCGGCATTGCGATCCGTAAGGATGACGGCGAGCTGAAAGAGATGTTCAACAAAGCCATCGAAGCCATTCTGGCGAACGGAAAATACAAAGAGATCAACGACAAGTATTTCTCGTTCGACGTTTACGGCGGCTGATTTCTCTTCCGTTGAAACGCGAGGAAGCGTGGCGCTCATCAGCGCCGCGCTTTGCCAAAGGGGACAAAACTTCACCGGTGGGCGCGCCCCATCGGGCGGAGCTTCAAACAAAACGGAAAGAAGCGCCAGCTCATGAATGACGCTCTGACGCTGCTGTCCTTCGGAGGGGAAGGCTATGGTGACGAGATCGCGTACGGTACGCTTGTCACAGTGGCCCTCGCCCTGGCGTCCTTGCCGATTGGGCTACTGCTTGGTTTTCTGCTGGCAGTTGCCAAAAACTCAAGCGAAGCCAGCCTCAAGCTCGCGGCAGATATTTACACGACCATCTTCCGGGGGCTTCCGGAACTTCTCACGCTGTTTCTCGTCTATTTCGGAGTCCAGATAGGCCTCCAGGCTGCCCTGAAACTCGCCGGTTTTGATTTCTATTTCGAAGTGAATTCCTTTGTCGCAGGGATGGTCGCACTTTCCCTTGTGTTTTCCTCCTACGCGTCAGAAGCCTTTTTGTCTGCCTTCAAGGGCATTCCACAGGGACAATATGAAGGCGGTCATGCGCTTGGCCTGTCCCGGTTTCAAACCCTAACACTCGTGATCCTGCCCCAGTTGATCCGCCTCGCGCTTCCCGCGCTCGCGAACCTTTGGCTCATCCTGCTGAAAGAGACCTCTCTTGTGTCCGTGATCGGCCTGCCTGACCTCATGCGCGAAGCAGGTATCGCTGCCAGGGTGACCAAGGAACCGTTTCTGTTCTTCGGTGTTGCCTGTCTGATTTATCTTGTGCTGGCCATGGTGTCCTCCGCCGGACTGACATGGATAGACCGCTGGACCAAAAAAGGAGATGCTGCGAGATGATTGCTGCAAATCCTGAAACCGGCGCCACGCCGCCGCCTCTGCCGCCACGTGCCTGGACCAATGCGCGCATTCTCGGCCATGTTCTGATGTCTCTGTGGCTCGTGTCCGGCGTTTCCTTGCTCTATTATCTCGGCAACAATCTTGCGAGCCCGTTTGTTGCCAAATACTGGCCCAAATTCGCCGATGGTTTTCTCGTTACGATTCAAATTGTCAGCGTCTCGCTGCTCATCGGAGCTTTGCTCAGCCTGCCAATTGCCGTGGCGCGAGGGTCAAGGTGGAAGCTGCTTTCCTGGCCTGCCTATGCCTATGTCTATTTCTTCCGGGGCACCCCTCTGCTGGCCCAGACATTCCTGATTTATTACGGCGCCGGGGCCTTCAGAGAGGAGTTGACGGACTTGGGGCTTTGGACATTCTTTCGCGAAGCTTGGTATTGCGTGATCTTTGCATTTTCTCTGAACACGGCCGCCTATCAGGCTGAAATTCTTCGCGGATCGATCTTGAACGTGCCTCGCGGTCAGTGGGAAGGGGCTCAGGCCCTCGGACTGTCGAGACCCGTCACCTTTTTCAAGGTCATCCTGCCCCAGGCTCTGGTGGTTGCCCTCAGGCCCTATGGCAATGAGATCATTTTGATGATCAAGGGGTCGGCGATTGCTTCGATTGTGACGATCTATGACCTGATGGGCGAAACCCGGCGGGCCTATTCCCGGTCCTATGACTTTCAGGCCTATATCTGGGCAGCCGTGATGTATCTCTTCATCGTTGAAACCCTGCGCCGGGTCTGGGATAAGATTGAACAGCGCCTCACCCGTCACCTGAAGCGCTGACCCCTCCCCTTCGGCCTGCAGTCCCGTTGGCCGCCCTGCCCGGACCGTTTGTCATGTCACAGTCTCCCGAAAAGCCCAAAGACCTCCACACTGACAGTCTTCTGGCCCATGCGGGGGGCGGGTTCGACCCGGCGACCGGCGCCATCGTGCCGCCGATCCAGACCGCAACCACCTTCGTGCGCGACGAAGACTATGACCCGGTTCTGCCTGGCCACATCTACAGCCGGGACAGCAACGCGCTGTATAAAAAGACCGAGGCCCTGATCGCAAGCCTTGAGGGCGGCGCGGACAGCCGATTGTTTGCCTCCGGCATGGCTGCCATTGCAGCGGTTGTGCGCAGTCTCGCCCCCGGTGCGACCCTGATTGCCCAGTCGGGCATCTATTGGGGCACGACCCTGTTCCTGCGCAAACACTGCGCTCAGAACAACATCGTTCTGGTCGAAACCGATGCGGCCGATCTGCCGACCTTGAAGGAGGAGATTGCCATTACCAAACCGGCGATGGTCTGGCTGGAGGTGCCCAGCAATCCGTTCCTGAGAGTCGCGGACATCGCGGAAATTTCAAAGGTGTGCAAACAGGCTTCAGCCGTTCTGGCCGTGGATGCAACAGCCGCGACACCGCTGATCCTCAAACCGCTTTCCTGGGGGGCCGACCTCGTTATGCACTCGGCCACAAAGGCCCTCAATGGCCATTCGGATCTTCTGGGCGGTGTCGTCACCACAGCGGATGCGGACAGCAGCACCTGGGCCTTTATCTGTGAGGAACGTCAAATTGCAGGTGCGGTGCTCGGCTCTTTTGAAACCTGGCTGCTGCTGCGCGGCCTTAGGACCTTGGCATTGCGGGTTGCCCGGATGAATGCCAATGCCATGACATTGGCTACATTTCTGGCCGCCCATCCCAAGATCGAAACGGTTCTCTATCCCGGTCTGGAAAGCCATCCAGGCCATGAGGTTGCCAAACGTCTGATGACGGAAGGGTTCGGTTCACTTCTGTCGGTCTGCGTGAAAGGCACCAGAAAAGACGCGCTGAAAGCCGCCGGAGCATTGAACGTGTTCCAGCGGGCAACCTCTCTTGGCGGCACGGAAAGCCTGGTCGAGCACCGCTATTCGATCGAAGGTGATAGCTCCGGCATACCGGAGACCCTGCTGCGGCTGTCCGTTGGCATCGAACACGCCGCCGACCTGACAGCCGATTTTGACCAGGCTCTGGCAACGATCTGACCGCGCTCCTCCCGGTGACGCGTGCCTCAGCCCTGCCCGTTTTCCGCCTGCATGACGCGCAGCCAGCGCATGAATGCTTTCAAGGGTGGCCTTTTCAACCCGGGGCGGGTCACCATGTGATAGCCGGTGCCGGGATAATAGCCATCCTCAAACAGCACCTGCAACGTGCCTGAGGCAATATCCGCCTCGATAAAGGCCTTGGCGGTGGCAGATATGCCGTCACCCCGGCGAAGCCCTTCCAGCACCATATAGCCCGGCAGATGGGTCACATTCAGTTTGTTGGTCGGCACCACGCCCTGGCGTTCCAGCCAGATCGCCAGTTCATTGGTGCCGAACTCCTGCAGCCAGTGAAATTCCAGAATGTCCTCGGGACTGGCGATGACCTTGTCGCCGATCAGACAGCTGGCACCGACAACGGCAAAATTCGTCGGCAGGAGCAATTCAGACTCAAGCCCGGCCCAGTCCCCGTTGCCAAAGCGGATGGCCAGATCCACACCGCCCGGCTTCATGTCCACCACTTGAGCGGTCGGGTCCAGAACCAGCTCGATATCCGGGTTTTGTAGGCGGAAATCATTGATCCGCGGCATCAGCCAACTGACCGCAAAGGACGGGGTCATCGTGATGTGAAGCGGCCGTGACTTGTCCTCCTGCTGCAGCGTTTCGACCGCGTCCATGATGACCGAGAAACCGTCCCGGAGCCCCTTGAACAGGAGCTCCCCATCCGCCGTCAGCCCGACACCGCGCCCCTCCCGGACAACCAGCTCCTTTCCCAGGAATTTCTCAAGATTCCGGATCTGCTGACTGACGGCCGCATGGGTCACATTCAATTCCCGTCCAGCGGCTGACAGGCTGCGGCTTTCGGCCACAACGGCAAAGACTTTCAAACTGTTGACCGGAGGCAGCGAACGCCAATTCATATGTTACTTTTCCTTACAGACTGAAAATCTTCCTGACTCGCATCAACAGACACTATTCGCCATATTCCGCTTCATAGCAACGCATGGAGTGAAACGAGATGTTACATATTTATGCCAACAGCCTTCTGGAAGCCACACGCTCCTCCAAGTCTCATACCCCACCAGACATCCGTAAACGCGCGGCAGCCAATGCGCTTTACAAAGAACAGGCTGAACGTGTCTGGTGGCGACGCCCGTATTGGGTGTGAGCTGAAACTCTTTTCCCGCCCCGGCTGACAGCCACAGGCAAATGCCCTAGAACCATGATCAACATTATCAAATAAAGGCCCGGCTCTTCGCGCCGGGCCTTGGTCTGAAAAGGGAGCATCGTCATGGCAAAGGTTGCATTCATCGGTTTGGGCGTCATGGGGTATCCAATGGCCGGGCACCTCAAGACAAAGGGCGGTCATGACGTTACGGTCTATAACCGCACCGCTGCCAAGGCAGAACAATGGGCCAAGGAGTTTGGCGGAACGTTTGCCGCCACCCCCAAAGAAGCGGCCGAAGGCTGCGACTTTGTCTTTTCCTGTGTTGGCAATGATGATGACCTGCGCGCCGTCACCACCGGCGAAAACGGTGCCTTTCACGGCCTCAAGCAAGGGGCCATCTTTATCGACAACACAACGGCGTCCGCCGAAGTCGCCCGTGAGCTTTATGCGGCAGCCAGGCACAAAGGCTGCGGCTTTATTGACGCTCCTGTTTCCGGCGGTCAGGCCGGAGCTGAGAATGGTGTTCTGACAGTGATGTGCGGCGGCGATGCAGACCAGTTCGAGGCTGCCAGGCCCGTGATCGAGTGTTTTGCGAAATTCGCCGGTCTCATGGGGGAAAGCGGCGCCGGCCAGCTGACAAAGATGGTCAACCAGATCTGCATTGCCGGTCTTGTTCAGGGCCTGTCAGAAGCAATCCATTTTGCCGGAAAAGCCGATCTGGACATTGCCAAGGTTATCGCTGCGATCAGCGGCGGAGCCGCCCAGTCCTGGCAGATGGAAAACCGCTGGGAGACCATGCAGGCCGGTCAATTCGATTTCGGCTTTGCCGTTGACTGGATGCGCAAGGATCTCGGGATCTGCCTGCAGACGGCCAACCAGACCGGCGCCCGTCTTCCGGTCACGGCTCTGGTGGATCAGTTCTATGCCGACGTGCAGGCTATGGGTGGCAGCCGCTGGGACACGTCCAGCCTGATCGCCCGGCTGAACACGGAAGAAAAGGCCTGAACATCAAATCGCAAGTTCAGCTGATTGCTCCTTAACGGAAGGCACCACCTCAAGCGCCCTCATTCCTTTTCAGGAAACGGCGTCCGGCGCTGCAATGGCAGCCTTGGTGACACTGACATCAAGGCCCGCCTCAGGCCTTCCAAAATAATACCCTTGAAGATAATCGACCCCGAGATCGCGCATAATGTCAGCCTGGCGGCCCGTCTCAACTCCTTCGGCGATCACCTTCAACCCGCTCTTGCGGGCGATCAGAACACTGCCCTCAATCACTGCAAGGCTGCTCTTGTCCATGTTCCTGACAAAGGACCGGTCGATCTTGAGCGCTGAAACCGGCAGGCGGTGAAGCCGTGACAGGGACGAATAGCCTGTGCCGAAATCATCCACCTGGATCTCAATGCCCTGATCGGCCAGGGTCCGCAGAGAGGCGGTGATATCGGTAAGGTCATAGCTGTCCAGGGCAGTTTCCGTAACCTCTACCACCAGTTTGCCCGGATCAACTCCGTGTTTTTGAAGCGCCGTCAGCAGGGAGGGGGCAAACCGGTCGTCGACAAGCTGGCGTACCGAGACATTGATTGCGATCCGGCCACCAGACCGGCCATAGTCGGAAGCAGACAACTCCTTCAAGGCCTGTTCCAGAACAAATTCCCCGATCCGGACGATGCTGCCCGTGTCTTCGGCAATCGGCACGAATTCGTCCGGCCCGACCGGGCCAAGCAATGGATTCTTCCACCTGAGCAGAACCTCAAGCGATCCGGGCCGCAAGGTCCTTGCGTCCACAATCGGCTGGGCCACAATGTGGAATTCCTTTTCGGGCACCGCCTCTTTCAAGGCCTGGGCGATGCTCAGCAGACGTTCCTGCTTGGTTGCCAATTCGTCTGAATAGATGCGCGTCACGCCCCGGTGGCTGCGCTTGACCTCCCCCATCGCCAAATCGGCTGACTTGATGGAGGCCGTGACGGCTTCAACCGTGCGCGTGGACACAGACACGCCTGCACTGAAACTCACATGCAGCTCCCGGCCCTGAATCGAGATTGGTTGCTCGGTGTGTTTGCGCAGATCATCGGCCACCTCCCGCCCGGCAATCATGGCGGTGTCCGCCGACTGGGGCAGCAACACCACAAATTCGTCCCCGCCCCAGCGGCTGATCGCGGCACCGTCCGGTGCGCTGACGGAAAGGCGGCGGGCAACTTCTTTCAGCACCAGGTCTCCCGGTTCATGGCCAAGTGCATCATTGATCTGCTTGAACCGGTCCAGATCGATAAAGAGCACTGCCAGCCAGCCGGTTTCCGCTGCCCCATCGGCTGCTTTTTTTACCCAGCTCATCAGACCCGCCCGGTTGTACAATCCGGTCAGTGCATCATGATGCGCCAGGAACCGCAAGGAAGCCGTGCGCTCCTTCACCTGCTCTTCCAGATGCTCATTGAGACTGGCCAGGCTCGACTGCTCCCTGGCCAAATGCTTCAGCAAGGTGCCATTGACCGCCTGCAACTCTTCAAATTCGACCACCCGCTGGTGATTTGCGTTATGAAACAGCACATTCAAAAGAAGAAAGACAAAGCCTGCCGCACCCAGAACATAGTGGGGATCGGATTTCAGGATCAGGGCAAGGCTTGTGGGGATCAGCATAAAAACAAAATACAGCCTGGCGGGGCGTTTGAGCGGCGCCAGCGTGCCAGTGGCCCCGGTCGACAGACAGAATATCACCAGAACAATTGAAAACAGAAATTCTACCGGGATCCGGTTGGCCAGTCCGATGGTCAAGCACGACCATAAGCCTGCGGAAATCGCCAGAGAAGCTGAAATCTGTGCGCTCCAAAAATCGCTTTTTCTGGAATCAAGACGAACGGTTTTCCTGGCGCCCGCCGCGCAATAAAAATGCGCAGCGACACGAGCGATTGACACCAGGGTCAATGCACCAGCCCAAATGAACAGAAACGGCCGGATGGACTGGAACTGCCAGAGAACCGCGACGAGAACAAATCCGGATAAAGCAGATACTGCGATCGAGGCCAGATTGGAACGGAATGCCAGATCGTTCAGCCGCTGTTTCAGCGACCTCTGCTCATCATCCTGAGACACCCGCAATACCATCACCTCCGAAAGAATTTCTTCCCCAACGGGATTGACAACATGTTTAACGGACGCCACATCAAATTCAAGTTTCTTTTTATATTTAAATAATAACCGAGAACACTTTCAAAAACAAAAATATCAAAAAACTCTATCATTGGTTGAAACTATAATTGCCTGACCCTTAATTTTCCACTGAGTTTTATTGGAATTTCCTTCAATACAGTTTCGAATCGCACTTTTTATCTTCAAAAAAATACACTGTCCAAAACCACTCTGTTGGTCCAACTTGGAACGAACGAGCATGGTCAAAGATCAAATAGCGTCAGTTCTGCGCCGCGTCTTATGAACGCGATCAGACTTGCGCGGTTCTCACTCCAGAAGACAGTGGGAGATCAGGCACATCGTATCGTTTTGCCGAAGATCCAGAAGGCAGACTGAATAGCCCATGGATTTATAAGACGCCTTCTTCCCTCATTCAGTGCCAAGGAGGCCATACTGGGCACGGGCAACTTCAGTGACAATTTCAAACGGGATCCGGATTCCTCTTTTTTCCGAACTGCTGTTCCAGCTCACGCCTGCCTGGCCTCAGCGCCCACAGACCTGTCTTGTAAAAACAGGACAAAAATCTGGAGCAGAACAAGCACTGAAATTAAAGGAAACAGGCTGGAGAAGAGCATGGCCGCAGAGGTATCTATGGCCCAGATCACCCCCAGCAAGGCGGGTGCAATCCAGAGAACACTTGCCGAGATTTGCAGGGCCAGCGGCCAATGCGGAACTTCTTTCGCCACAAGAAGAAGAACAACGGAAAACAAAAGCCAGTCGTAGAACATGAAGGACGGTGCGGCGACCCCCATGGCCAGAAGCGAAACCGGCACCGCTCTGCTGCGCGGCAAGCGGCGGACACCTGCGATAAGAACCAAAGCCCCGAGGCCGACCGCAACAAGCTGCGCGGTCATCTTCCCCGTTTCAGAAAATCCCCACTTGCCCATCGAACTGGCGAATGTCGACATGATCCCGAAATTCGCAGAAAACTGAAGGGCATGCGCGCCATGCTGGATGGAAGAAAAAAAGCTCTCCCAAACGCCCCACCCGTGGACCGCAACCGATAGCCCAAGGATCACGACCGTTCCCAAGGATGCGTAGAAAAAGCAACGCCAGTCTCGGTTCAAGATCAGAAACAAAGGCATGAGAAGGCCATATTGCGGCTTGATCGTCAAAAGCGTGAGAGCAAGTCCACTCAGCACCGGCTTGTCTCGGCTGTGAAGCAGAACGAACAGAAGCAACGCAACGGTCAGGGGGGACAACTGTAACAACTGGAAAGCATACATCGCCCCGGGAGAGGCGATCATGAAAATATACGGCCAAGCCCCAAGCCCCATGCGCACCATTTTGACCATGAACACGAAGCTTGCGAACAACACCGCCATACCGGTCAGTTTGGCGAACGGATAGCTGAGTACAGCCAAGGGCTCAAAGAACAGCAAAGCATGGGGCGGGTTCAGGAACAGCAGGTCTTTGTTGTCTTCAGAAAAGCCCCGGCCGAAGATTGCCGGGTCATAGGCTTCAGCGGCCCGGCCCGCATGGGCCAGCTCTCCGGCCCTGTAAAATGCAAGAAAGTCCTCCCGCTTGACCTGAGACGTATCCATTGGAAAGTGGAACAGGTCTCCCCAATTGCCCAAAAAGCAAGACAAGACAAAAAAAGCGCATGAAAAGATCAGCACGAAGACAAAGACGGGGCCTCCAAGCTTCTCGCTCAGGTCGCCCGTCTTCAGAGAGCTGGCAATCCAGCTTCTTCCCCTTTCGGCCCCTTTTGCAGCCGCCGAACGCAACGGGAATGCGGTGTTTTCCAAACCAACCCCATCAAGAAATCAAAATGCAGGAGCAAAAGCCTACCCTTCCGAGGTGAAATTGCGGTTAAACGGCCTGTTTCACACCCCGTACATCCTGACATTTGTACCGGAAACATCCAAGGTCTGCGCAGTTCCGTCGCCCTGAAGTCCTCAGCTGTCAGATCTGGATTTCTCTGTCGCGACATACGCCAGCGGCAAAGCAGTGGTGTTTTTGATCTGCTCCATGGCAAAGGTGGTCGAAACGTCTGAAATATCGATCTTTGCGATCAGCTTTTTGTAAAAGGCGTCATAGGCTTCAATGTCCGGAACGGCGACCCGCAGCAGATAGTCAACCTGTCCCGCCATGCGGTAAAACTCAACCACTTCAGGAAACTCCCGGATCACATCAGCAAATTTCTTGAGCCAGTCTTCGGAATGCTGATTGGTGGTGATCGCCACAAAGGCCGTCACTTTCGCATTCACTTTGGTTGGGTCCAGCAAAGCGACGCGACCCGTGATCACCCCGTCTTCTTCCATTTTCTGGATCCGCCGCCAGCAAGGGGTCGTCGACAGACCAACCCTGCGGCCGATCTCAGCCACGGGCACCGTGCAGTCTTCCTGCAGGATGGAGAGGATGCGGCGGTCAATCTTGTCAATCATGGTTCAGCTCCTGGCAGCGCCTGTCAATGTCGCCAGCGCTCACCCTAAATGGAAATCATTTCTAACTTTCCATATATTGGGCCAGAATTTTTTTCGCAATCACCCCTCACATGGCTATTCGGAAGAAAATCATTCACACGTCCAGAGCGTTTGTCGTCAAACCAACTGCGCGACCATGGCTCTGAGAACCGGAAGCAGCTCCCGCTCAAACCAGGTGTTCTTCTTGAGCCAGGCATTGTTCCGCCAGGAGGGATGCGGCAGCGGGATTATCGGAGGGCCGGACGGTGCCGGCGGTTCGCTCAAACCCGTCTGCCCCAGATAGTCCTGCCAGTGCGCGACCGTGTCTGTCAGCGATGCCTTGCGCGCCGGCCCAAGGTGATAGGCTTGCGCATATTGACCAATCACCAGGATCAGTTCGAGCCCGGGCAGGTTTTGAAAGAGCTGGTCATGCCAAAGCGTCCGGCATTCCTTGCGCGGCGGCAGATCACCTCCTTTTGCATCCAGTCCCGGAAAACAGAAGCCCATGGGAATGATGGCAACCCGGGTTGCGTCATAAAAGACGGTTTCGTCTACTCCCATCCAGGCCCGGAGCCGGTCGCCGGACGGATCGGTAAAAGGTCTGCCGCTTGCGTGCACCCGTGTTCCAGGCGCCTGGCCGCAAATGCACAGCCGGGCCGTTGAGGAGACCTGAAGAACCGGACGGGGGGCATGGGGCAAAGGCACGCCTTGAGGCTGATCCACGCACTCCCGGCAGGCGCGAATGCGCTTTGCGAGTGTCTCCAGCCGGTCCGGGGCTGGCCGGTCAGGGGCTGAACTGTCTGAATCCGGTTTTTCTGACAAAGAGTTGCACCTTGAAACAACCACTTAACACATTCCTTACCACGTTCTTGAGGACGGCCTTAAGGAATGGTGAGTCAGTGTGAGGAAACACGCAATATCACAATAATGAAATCAAAACTGTGTGGGCGGGCAATGAAGTCGCATGCGTCACGAGTGAAGAGCACTGACACGCTCTCGATGGACAGGCAACGCGCCCTGAGGCGCCGTGAGATGGTACGCTCTGCTGCGCCCATCCGCAGCCGCCTGGGGGCCCCTGAGGCCCGTCAATCGACGTTTGAGCATGAACGCCAGCATCTTTTTGCCGATACCCGCATCAATGCGGCCTTCGCAGCACCACTCCTGGCGTTGATTGTTGCAGCCATTTCCTCCGTCTGGATCAGCCCCCAGTTGATGGGAGCCTGGTTCGTGGTGACGGTCTGCACCCACTTCCTGATGGTTGTCATCAGTCAGAATTATCAAAAGGCCCCAACCGAACAGAAGGTCAGGATCATCTGGTGGCGCCGCTTCATGATTGGCGACCTGATCTATGGCAGCAGCTGGGCCCTCTTTTTCTTTGCGCCGCAAACAAGCGGCACCGGCGACGGCTTTGTGATCTTTCACTTTGCCACTTTGTTGATCGTGATCGCCATGAACACGATGCAATCGGCCAATCTGCCCAAATGCCTTCTGGCCAGCACACTGCCCAGCACGCTTGTCGTCACCTTTATTTTTCTCCAGCAATCCAGCGCCATTCACTACACGCTGGCAGCCATGGCCATCGGTGCGCAGGGGTTCTTTCTGATCCTGGGCAACCAGCTTTTGAAAAACGCCAACACCATGCTGGAATACCGGGCAGAAAAGGATCACCTGATCGCTGAGTTGGAAACGGCCAATTCCATGTCCGATGAGGCCCGCCGCCGGGCAGAAGCCGCGAACCTGGCAAAGTCCCGCTTCCTGGCCACCATGAGCCATGAACTGCGGACCCCGCTCAACGCCATCCTCGGCTTCTCAGAGATTATGAAGGATGAGGTTCTGGGCCCGATGCACAACGAGAATTACCGCTCCTATGCGGAGGATATTCATGGCTCGGGCGAGCATCTCCTCAATCTGATCAACGAAATCCTGGATCTGTCGCGGATCGAAGCGGGCCGTCATGAGCTGCATGAAGAACCGGTCCACCTGGAAGACATCGTTGCCGAGTGCGGCACCATGATGAAGGTCCGGGCCACCGCCAAGGCGATCACCTTGCACCATGCCCACCAGTCCGACCTGCCGAAAGTCTGGGCAGATGAGCGCGCGCTGCGCCAGGTCATTTTGAACTTGCTGTCCAATGCGGTCAAATTCACCCCGGCGGGCGGGGATGTGCGGATCCATCTGGGGCCGACCTCCGATGGCGGCCAGTATGTTTCCATCCGGGACACAGGTCCGGGCATTCCTGATGAGGAAATTCCGACAGTTCTGGAAGCGTTCGGTCAGGGTTCGCATGCAATCAAAAGCGCAGAGCCCGGCACCGGCCTGGGTCTGTCCATCGTGCAGGCACTCGTCTCCATGCATGACGGCGCTTTTGCCATCAGGTCCACACTTGGGGAAGGCACTGAAGTGACCGTCAGTCTGCCGCCGTCGCGGAACATGAACTATTCAGACCCGGATCTCTCTGCCCAAGCAGTCAAAGGGCCGGTCGCCCAAAGCGCATAGGTCAGACTGTCCGGCCTTAGCGGGTCCCAAAACAAAGAGCCTTCAAGGGTCTTGGGCTTTTCAGGGGCCTCAGCCCTTTTCCGCAACCCCGGCATCCGCAAAGGTTGCCATGCCTGAATGGGTCTCGGCAGCAGCCTTGACGATCCCGGCGGCAATTGCCGCCCCCGTACCCTCGCCAAGGCGCATCCCAAGGTCAATCAAAGCGGTCTTGCCCATTTGTTGCAGCGCTTTTGCATGGGCCTGTTCTGCCGACACATGGGCAAACAGGCAGTGGTCCAGCCCCTCAGGGTCCATAGCATAGACCACGGCCGCAGCCGCGGTGGTCACGAAGCCATCGACAATTACCGGCACCCGTTGCAGCCGGGCAGCGATGATCAGACCGGCCATGGCCGCGATCTCGCGGCCACCCACCTTGTGCAGGATTTCCAGCGGATCCTTCTCTGTGCCAAGCCGTGCGACTGCCTTTTCAATGGCCGCCGTCTTGCGGGCAAGCCCGTCTTCATCCACTCCGGTGCCACGCCCCGCCCAGTCTCCCGCCGCGCCGCCAAACAGGGCGTTCAGGACAGCAGCTGCGACCGTGGTGTTGCCGATGCCCATTTCTCCAAGGCAGATCAGATCAATGCCGCCGGCCAGCGCCTCCATGCCATAGGCCATGGTCGCCGCACAATTGGCCTCGTCCATGGCGTCTTCTGACGTGATACTGGGGGTCGGCAGATCCACAGCCAGATCGAACACTTTCAAACCGATATCATAGGCCCGGCACACCTGATTGATGGCAGCGCCGCCCGCTGCAAAGTTCTCGACCATCTGCTTGTTGACCTCTGGCGGGAACGCGGACACGCCTTCATCGGCAACCCCATGGGCGGTCGCAAAAATTGCGACCAGAGGCCGGGTCACTTTCGGTGGCGCCTTGCCGGACCAGGCCGCCAGCCATTCGGCAATCTCTTCCAGCTTGCCAAGGGATCCGGCCGGTTTGGTCAGCTGACAGTCCCGTTCTCTCACTTTCGCGGCCGCGTCTTCATCCGGTCCCGGCATGGATTTCACCAGATTGCGGATATCGTCAAAGGGAAGCGCGGTTTCTGAGAGGGACATGCTGGTTTTCCGGTCATTCGGCAGGTCTTCGACCCGGCACTTGGTCCTGTTAAAGGCCTGATCTATAACGGCGGCCTGCGAAAAGACAAGCACAGGACCGGATTTATGAGCCGCGAAACCGAGCAACCCCCAGATTACCGGCCGCAGGAGCGCTCTCGCTCTCTTTCGGCCCACCTCCCCCGGCTCAAGAAGTCTTTGTCTTGCCTGGCAGCTGACACAGCGGCCTGTATCCGTTTCTTGTCCAGACTCCCAATTGCCAGGGTCAACAACGCTGACACGCCCGCCGCACCGCCCGACTTTTCCCGGATTGCCCGTGCGGCTCCGCTGGCAGGGGCCGCGATTGCCCTGCCCGCTGCCGCCCTTGGCACGATGCTCGGGTATACGGCCCTTCCCGCGCTTGCCGCGGCAGCTCTGACCGCCGCCGTCCTCAGCGCGGCAACCGGTGCACTTCACGAGGACGGGCTGAGCGATGTGGCGGATGGTTTTTTTGGCGGTGCAACCCGCGAAAAACGGCTGGAGATCATGAAAGACAGCCGCATTGGGGCCTTTGGTGCGCTGGCCCTGTCTCTTAGCGTTGTTTTACGGGTCTCATTGCTTGCAGCGCTCTGGCACCGGTTCAGTCCGGCGGATGCCGCGCTTCTGTTCCTTGCCGCAGAAGCGGTGAGCCGCTGTCTGATGGTCTGGCAATGGCAGCAGCGCCAGCTTGCAAGCCCTGATGGACTGGCCGCCCGCTTCGGCAAACCGAATGCCCGAGTGGCTGGACACGCCGCGCTCCTGACGCTGCCGTTTCTTCTTCCAGCCTGGCTGCTCCTGCCCCTGCCCGCCCTGTTTCTGGCGCTTTTCATCGCAACCACAGCAGCTTATGCGATCGGCTCCCTTGGACGCATCAAAATCGGCGGGGTCACGGGCGATGTTCTCGGTGCCATCCAACAGATTTCTGGGCTTGGATTCCTGACCGGGATGCTTATGGTGCCCTGACAAGGGTAGATGCGGGCACACTTCATGACAACGCAGTTTTCCATGACTTCAGCATCGGCAATGGCCCGGATCGTCCACCCGGCAGTGTTGATTGTCCTGTTTTTCTGCCTGGCGTCCTGCGCCAGCCGTCCGGAAGCCGGCGCACTGGCGTTGACAAATGTGCCCGCCCCCGGCGCAAAGACCCACGACATTCTGGTGGTCACCACCCGGGCGCGGGACGCCCGCCCGGACACCTATTTCAATGGCGAGCGGTCCGAACAAATCAGCTACGCCTATGCGGATATCTCCGTCCCTCCGAGCCATAAGGCAAGTGAGATCGAGTGGCCAAAATCCTTGCCCGGAAATCCGGAAACGGACTTTGTGGCCAGAAGTGCGGGCTATCTCGAAACCCAAACGGCCTTCAAGGCACAACTCAACAGCCGCCTGTCAAAGCTGCCGAAAGGCAAGCGGGAAGTGTTCCTGTTCATCCACGGCTACAACACCCTGTTTCCGGAAGCTCTTTACCGGTTTGTCCAGGTGGCTCATGACGGTGATATCGAGGCTGTGCCGGTGCTGTTCACCTGGGCATCGCGTGGCAAGGTTCAGGACTATATCTACGACCTCAACAGTGCGGCAATTGCGCGGCAGGCTCTGGCCCAGACCCTTGAGCTGATTGCCCATTCCAAGGCGGAGAAGGTCACCATCATGGCCCACTCCATGGGCAATTGGCTGCTGATGGAAACTGCGGCGCAATCGTCCCCTGCAAAACGTAAGGATCTGGCCCGCAAGATAGATGTTGTCATTCTGGCCGCACCGGACATCGATATTGACCTCTTCAAGGCGCAGCTTAAAAAAATTGGCCGCATGCGGAATCCATATGTCGTGGTCGTGTCCCGGGATGACCGGGCCTTGCGCCTTTCCCGGGCCATTGCCGGGGGCAAGGAACGGGTCGGGGCCTATTCCAATGACAAGGAACTGGCAGAACTTGGGGCCATCGTGATCGATGTGACCGACCTCGATTCCCTTGATGCCTCCAACCATTCCAAGTTTGCCCAACTGGCCCAGCTCAGTCCAAAGTTCCGGCAAACCCTTGGCCAGTCCGGTCTGCGGTCAACGTCAGATGCGGCGAGAGGGGCGAAACTCGGGGACAGTCTCGGAAGCTTTGTCGGCAATACGGTCGCCCTGCCGATCAACATCATCACGGCGCCGTTTCATGCAGGCGGCGGCTGACGTCTGCGGGTCAGGCGGTGCCGTGTGCCGCACTACGCACTTGGAAAAGCCACAAATTAAAGCCATATCCGCCCTTATGCAGTCCCCTTGTACAAAAGTATGTCAGATCGACCGGGAAAGCAGCCTGTGCATCGGCTGCTTCAGGACCTTGGAAGAGATTGCCGGCTGGGCGTCCTATAGCGCCACGGACCGGACCCGCATCCTGTCCGAGTTGCCTCTGCGCCGCCTGAACGCCGCCGCAAAGGAGGCCTCGTGATGGGTGGACCAAGCCAGATCCGGGGGCTGGTCCTGGCCGCCCTCGTGATCCTCATGGGGGGCATGGCGTTCTATTACTTCTTTGGCAATCCTACAGATCCGGACAATATCCATTTTGACGATTCCGGCCCCCGGGTTGTCGCCCTGTCCGCCATTGCCTTTGTTTTTATTGCAAGCTTTGTGTTCGGGCAACCGAAGGTCCGGGATATCCTGCAGGGCACCGTGTTCTGGGGCGGCCTGTGCGCGCTGCTGGTGACCGGCTACACCTTCCGGACCGATCTGGTTCAAGCAGGCTACCGGGTTCTGGGCGCGCTCGCTCCGGGCATGGCGGTCTCGCAGCCGGATGGCTCGATCCTGATTGTCCGCGATGCCAGCGGGCATTTTGTGCTTGATGCCAGGGTCAACGGGGCAAACACACACTTTCTGCTCGACACAGGCGCCAGCGCCGTTGTCCTGACAGCGGAAGATGCCAGACGTGCCGGATTTCACCCGAATGATCTGTCGTTCACAGCGCCGGTCTCCACCGCAAATGGCCGCACCATGGTCGCGCCGGTACGCATTGACGAAATCAGCGTGGGCTCTCACACCCTTCACGATATTCGCGGCTTTGTCGCCCGCCCAGGATCTCTTGAGGGCAGCCTTTTTGGCCTCACCGCCCTCGACCAGTTGAAGAGCTGGCGCATAGAAGGCGACAAGCTTTTCATGACCCCTTGAACGGGCATGATATGATCTGGAACACATCGCGCTTGATGGGATTTGTCTTTCCCGGTCTGACATCAAAGATGCCGACGCAAAGGAAAAACGGTCACCCCCCCACTGAATGCGCCACGCTCTCGGCTGTGAACACAGTTCTTTACTGCATTTCTCCAAACCTGAACCTTAAGCAGAAAAAAATCCGGTTTCACAAAGTCCAAACAAGGCAAGCTTTCTGTCGTTTGGCTTGCCGGTCAACCCAAGCAAGGCAGCCGGCACGGCCAAAATTTTCACGGCATCAGACCAGTTGAATGTCGCAGGCGGTCATAATACCTAGCGCGATTGATAGAAACTCATCTAACCGGTTTGGTGCTCTTTCGGGCAAGCGCTGCCTACTCGGCTGCGGCCATGTCCGCTCCAGCGGGGCTGACTGCAGCCAGGGCCCGGTCGACCACCTCAAGCCCTGCACCGGGCTTGATGGCGTCCACGGTGAGTATCCGCCGCCAGGACCGGGCTCCGGGGCGGCCATGAAAGAGCCCCAGCATGTGGCGGGTCATATGCGCCAGTTTGACGCCTTTCGACAGCTGGGCTTCCAGATAGGCCTTATGGGCGCGGACCGCCTGCCAGGGTGAGACATCTCCTGCCCCGCTCCCATAAAGCCGCCGGTCCACCTCTCCCAGCATCTGGGGCGTGTGATAGGCCGCCCGGCCGATCATCAACCCGTCGAGGGTCTCCAGAAAGGGCTCGGCCTGATCCAGGCTCTGCAGCCCGCCATTCAGACCGATGAACCGGTCCGGCCAACGCTGTTTCAGCCGCAGCACCCGGTCATAATCAAGCGGCGGAATGTCCCGGTTTTCCTTCGGGCTCAGCCCCTTCAACCAGGCTTTGCGCGCATGCACCCAAAGCGCATCCGCGCCAGCGGCAAAGACAGCTTCGGCCATCCGGTCAAGCGCTTCTTCCGGGTCCTGATCATCGACACCGATCCGGCATTTGACGGTCACAGGACTGTCCACGGCCGCCTTCATGGCCCCAACGCAAGCGGCCACAAGGTCCGGCTCCTGCATCAGGCAGGCGCCGAAGCGGCCGGACTGGACCCGGTCAGACGGGCAGCCGACATTGATATTGACCTCGTCATAGCCATAATCCGCCACGATCTGCGCCGCCGCTGCCATCTCCTGCGGGTCCGACCCGCCCAGCTGGCAGGCAATCGGATGTTCCTGGGGCGAAAAGCCGAGCAGATGGTCCCTGTCGCCGTGAATAACCGCGCCCGTGGTCACCATTTCCGTATAGAGCAGCGCATGGCGCGACAATTGCCGGTGAAATGCCCGGCAATGGCGGTCCGTCCACTCCATCATCGGCGCGACGGAAAATATCTTATTATTTTCAAACATTTACAAGAACTTCACAAACCTCATCGAGATTGGACGGACTGACGCTGCCAGTTGATGTAATATGTGAAGCATTTGGCTCGATTTTTCAAAGTGTAACTGCCTATACCGCTCAAGGCCTCGTTTAATCTGCTCTACCCGTGATCAGCCTGGCTTGAGCGGTCCAATTTGATTGTTAGTGCAGGGCCGACGGTTGGTCCATCGGGACGTTGGTTTCCAGTGCCGGTGGGCAGCAGCCCAATGCGCTTAGCGGACATTTGGTGTTGTCGTGTTTCCTCCATTTTTCGATCAGGATTTGTGCTTCCTTCAGGCTACAGAAGATCTCACCGTCCAGCAGTTCATCCCGGAACCGGGTATTGAGGCTCTCGCAGTATCCGTTCTTCCAAGGTAAGCGTGGCTCAGTGTAGGCTATTTTTGCACCGACGGCCTTGATCCAGTCCTGGACAGGCACAGCCACGAACTTAGGGCCATAGCACGGCGGGAATATACGCTGTTGATAGGTTATGGCCTCCAGCGCAGCCCTGCACATAGTGCAGCGGATGGCCATAACCGGTCACAGGTCTCAACAGTGGTTTTGCACAAACCACACCGCTGAGGAGACCATCGTCCAGATGGACCGCGGCCCAGTCATGCACAAACAATCAAATCGTATCACCCACGTGTGGCAGGTCAGCATCGCAGTCGACAACAAAGATGCTTAAAATGCCTTCAACCTGTCCGGAAGGGAGGTTGCACCAGCGAACCACAAAACACGAAGGCTGATGGCCGATTACGCTAGGTTACATTGAAATTTTCAAAAGCCCGAAGCTTATACGCGCCTGGATCGAAACGTTGTGTTCCTTCGAATTCGAACAGAACCAGAAAACGTCCGGAAAATGCTAAGCGTTTCCAGGCAATTCACTAAAGAATTTTATAGAGGGTTTCATCCTGCTTGAAGACGTGATGCATCAAAACGGCGCCGACATGCAATGCAAGCAAGCCTAAAAGAATCCACCCGGACCACGTGTGGATAGCCGAGAGGGTCCATGCGATATCCGGGCTCTTTCCAATCGGGCTCCAGACGGAAACAAGACCAAACCATTTAAGAGGGAAGCCGTGCGCATTCGTGGCCAGGAATCCGCTGACAGGCTGTATGATCAAGAACACGTAAAGAAGCCCGTGCACTGTATGAGCGGCTATCGTTTCAAGTCTTGGTCCGTCCGCTTGAGGGCTGCGTGTCAGGATCTTGTTGCCGACACGTATCAGCATCAACCAGATCACGAGAAAGCCGAATCCCTCATGCAATGCATAAAAGATCGGTTGAGAGTCGCCTTTGACAAGATGGATCACAAAGCCGAGCGGCCATGTTGCAAGGACGAGTGCGGCGATCGCCCAATGAAGAATGCGTGACGTCGCCGGATAACGTTCAACGCGGATCATCGTCTGGACGGGACTTGCCACGCTGGCCGGCGGATTTGTTTCTATAGAATTGCGCATATTGGATTCCGTTGGTTAGACGTAGTCGCTGCCGGGCTCGACCTTTGATCCCTTGGCAGTCTCGGCCATATGCGTCGCCGCCTCATACTCAAAAATGCGTCGCCGCCTCATACTCAAAAATGCGTCGCCGCCTCATACTCAAAAACACGAGCGATCCCGGCTTGAGGGAAAGCCGACGTGGCGCGGCAGAAAATCATGGCAGATGATCTGAAAAATGCAGCTTCAACAGCACATCTTTCAGACCAGTTCGTTTTAATGAAATGGCTTGGAGCCAGATCCAGACGTCACCTACCCTTTGTCAACCGAACACCATGGCGCGGCGGAGTGTTTGCAAGTTTTTTAATCGGATTGCCGACAAAGCGAACACCCTTGCGCTTCGCGGCCATTTCCTCGCGCTTCGCGGCCATTTCCTCCATTTCCTTGCGCTTCGCGGCCATTTTCTCACCCTTCTTCTTTGCATAGCGCTTGTGAACAGCTTCAAAGACCTCGGACTTGAAGAACTTGTCGGTGATGGTCTTTTCGATGTCCTTGGCAACAGCCTCGCGGGCATCTTCATAGATCTTCTTCCAGTCCTTGTCTTTCCACTCACCCAACGTGGCCAGTGTGTCCGCCTTTTGACGAACACTGGAAGGAATTGCCGAAATTTTCTTCTTCGGTTTGGGCGAGAAATAGATTTCAAACTGAGACTTTGGATCGACCTTGCCGGTGTCCTTAAGGAAATCCATGCCCAGCTTTTGGCCCTTTGCCGATGCAAAGGCGCAATAGGCCTTGCAGAAAGTGTCCTTCTTATTCGTCACGATTTTGAGGACGCTTGTCCGATACTTAACGCCGTCGATTTCCTTCGCCATAAATCATCTCCTACGATGCGGTAAATCAGAGGCCAGACAATCAAACGGATCGATCTGCCCGACTGGCCTTTCCTGTTCTTTAGTGCCCGCACACTTGAGAAAGGTTCATTGAAACGGCTAAAAAGGCGAAAGAGGCCTGCGCTTATGACAAACCCGCCAGGCGGCGGGTTTGTCTTGTTTCGAATTGCAGAACCTAGACTTCGTCCGGAACCTCGGAAAGCTTCAATGGCTTCTTCAAAGGTTGCTTCTCGGCTCTCTTGCGCATGGCATGCAGGATCGCCTCTGCCAGATAGAGATCATTCTTGATCTTGACCTTGGTCTTCTTTGACCGACGGGAGAGAATGTCCCGGCAGTTGGCGCGCGCCTTGTCCGGATTCTGGATCGCTTTACGGGCAGCCAATTTGATCGCATCGATCTCTTCCTCATCGATCTCATAGACCTCGCAGAATTGATCCCACTTCACCAGTTTGATCAGCCGGGCATCCAGTGGCTGTCCATTGGCCGTCACAGGTTCAACCGTCTCGCCCGCAGCACGAGCATCAGACCGCTCCTTCACCTCCGACATGAGCTTCGGCTTTGCCTTTCCATGGGCAAGTTTAAGGATATCCGCAGCAGACATCTTCGGAACTTCACCATTGGACTTCTGCATGAGTTTTGAAAGGGCAACGGCACGCGCCTGCGCCGCCTTGAGCTCTCCTTCAACAATCAATCTTGTGGTCGCTCTGATTTCATCGGCAACATAACGTGCCGGATGAGCGCCATCTGGCCACAGGTTGTCGGAATTGCGATCCTGTTCCCGTTCGCGATCAATGCGATCAAGGGTGAACCTGTCGTATTCTCCATCGGAATTATCGGCATCAGCGCCACCCGGTGTACCGCCTTCAGGATCGCGATCAGGGCCCTTGTCATTACCCTTTCGGGCCGCATCCGCTTCTCTCAGATCCTCCCCGAGCGCCGCCCGCAATTCCCGCAAGATCATTTCGGTAACTTCCCTGACCTCGTTTTGGAAATTCCTACGTAAATGCGTTTCCTCGGGCATTCCACCCAAAAGCGCCTCTGCAAGCTCCCGTGCACGCGCTGTTGCCGTATCTTTGTCTCCTTCCATCAAGGCATTGCGAACGTCACGCATTAGATTCGGAACGACCGGGTTGCCTTGCAGGTGCCGTGCATTCTTGATCAGCCGTGCCAACTCGGATCTGCCGGCATTGGGCCCTGGCGGAGGAGGCGGCGGGTTTTGGGCCGGATTTTGAGGTTGCGCATCTCGCGGACCAGCATTTGCCTGTTGATTGGCACCTGCCTGCTGGTCGGCACCCCCAATATCGCGGTCCAGCCACTCATCCAGCTCAGCAGAGATATTGCTGTCACCGCCATCGGTATCATCATCGATCGTGCTATCGACCGCGAAAGCATCCAGGTCCACGCTTCGGAAGCGCTGCGTAAATGATGAACCATCATCGGAGCCATCATCATTGTCGTCGTCATTTGCACCGGGACCGCCTTCGGCAAGGCCGTTGCGAGC